>JAABPT010000340.1 GCA_011391855.1 Burkholderiales bacterium | reverse complement strand
GGCGGCTCATTTCGGCGCTCCCTGTGCGACGGCCGTGCCCGACTTGCCGGTGTGGCAGCCGAAGCAGTCGATCTTCACCGCCGCGTAACTGTGGCAGCTGACGCAGAAATTGGTCTCGGACTGGTTCACGCTGCCGGTCTGGGTGCTGGCATGGCAGTCGATGCAACCCTTCAGGCTGAATTTCGCACCGCGAATGCCACCATGCACGGTGTCGTCGCGCTGGTGCTTCAGGAAATCCATGTGGCTGCGGCGCATGACCTCCGGCGGCGCCACGCACTGCGTGCCGGCGGTGGCGGTTTCGACCACCGGCCTGGGCGTGCGCCCGGCCGGATCGGCGGCCAGCGCTGTGCTCGCGGCCAGGGCCGCGAGCAAGCCGATCAGCGCCTTGGTCGAGCGCATGGCCCTATTCCCCGAGACCCATCTGGATGTAGCCGGTGGGGCACACGTCCTTGCAGATGTGGCAGCCGATGCACTTGCTGTAGTCGGTGTCCACGTAGCGGCCGGTGGTCGACTTGCTCTTGGGCACCTTGAACACCGCCGTCTGCGGGCAGTAGACGACGCAGTTGTCGCACTCGAAGCACTGGCCGCAGCTCATGCAGCGCTTGGCCTCGGCCTGTGCCTGGGCTTCCAGCAGCGGGATCAGCCGCTCCTCGAAATTGCTCAGTGCCTCTTCGGCCGTCAGCGAGACGATCTTGCGCCGGTTGCGTGGCGTGTAGTTGAAGTGGCCCAGGAACAGTTCGTTGTGCGGGATGACGTAGCGGTCGGATCGGTTGTCGTAGTTGTGGATGGCGCCGGTGCTGCTGTCGGTGCCCCAGGTGGGCTCCTCGATCTGCGTCACCTTGAGGCCTTTCTCGACCATCTTGCGCATCAAGTCGAAGCCATGCACGTCGATCTTCGGCCGCTTTTCCAGCGCCTCGCTGCGCAGGTGGCGGTCGATGCCGTCGGCGGCGATGGCGCCGTGCCCGATGGCCGTGGTCAACAGGTGCGGGCGCACCACGTCGCCGCCCACGAACATGCCCGTCTGTCCTTGCACCTGGTAGTTCTTGTCGGCGGCGATGATGCCCTTGCCGTTGTTCAGCACCTCCAGGCCGGTGAAGTCCACCGCCTGGCCGATGGCCGAGACGATGAGGTCGGCTTCGATATCTTCCTCGGTGCCGGGGATCACCTTCACGTCGAGCCGGCCGCCGATCATCTTGGCTTCGCAGCGTGCGATGCGCAGCGCCGTGGCGCGGCCGCCGGCGTCGCGGATCACGGCCACGGGCGCCATGCTGCCGCGGATGGTGATGCCTTCGCCCAAGGCGTGCTCGACCTCGTGTTTGCTGGCCTGCATCTTCTCGATGTCGAAGATCGAGGTCAGCGTGACCTCGGCACCCTGGCGCCGCGACAGCGAGGCCGCGTCGTGCGCGGCGAAGCCGGCGATGGCGTTCTCGGGCCGGTCGGATTCATGGATCTTGTCGATATGGCCCAGCCGGCGCGCCACCGTGGCGACGTCGATCGAGGTGTCGCCGCCGCCGACCACCACCACGCGCTTGCCCACGTGCTGCATGCGGCCGTCGTTGAAGGCCTTCAGGAAAGCGGTGGCGGTGACGACGTTGGGCGCGTCGCTGCCTTCCACCGGCAGCGGGCGGCCGCTCTGCGCGCCCAGGCCCAGGAACACGGCGTTGAAATCGGCCTTGATCTGGTCCAGCGTGATGTCGGTGCCGATGCGGCATTTCATGCGCGTTTGCACACCCAGGTCGAGGATGCGCTGGATCTCGGCGTCGAGCACCGCCCGCGGCGTGCGGAAGCCCGGGATGCCATAGCGCATCATGCCGCCGAGTTCTTCGCGCTCGTCGAAGAGGGTGACCGAGTGGCCCTTCAGCGCCAGCTGGTAGGCCACCGACAGGCCGGCCGGCCCGCCGCCGATGACGGCCACGGTCTTGCCGGTCAGTTCCTTGGGCTTGTGGAAGGCCAGGCTCTTCTCGATGGCCCATTCACCCAGGAAATGCTCGACGGAATTGATGCCGACGAAATCTTCCACCTGGTTGCGGTTGCAGCCCGACTCGCAAGGCGCCGGGCACACGCGGCCCATCACCGAAGGCAGCGGATTGGCTTCCGTCAGGCGACGCCATGCGTATTCCTGCCACGGCATCCCGGCGGGCGGCTTTTCCACGCCGCGCACGATATTCAGGTAGCCGCGGATGTCCTCGCCCGAAGGGCAGCTGCCCTGGCAGGGCGGCGTGCTCTGGATATAGGTCGGGCACTTGTGCGTGTGGTCGGCGTCAAAAATCTCCTGCTGCCAGGCGAGCGGCTTGTCGTCGCCGTCCTTGTAGCGGCGGAAGGTCAGCGGCTTGGCCGGGGCTTGGTCGAGTTGGGCGGACATGCTTCAGTCTCCGAGAGTTGGGGGTGGCGGCAGCCGGTCACTTGTTGGCCAGGCGCACGATGCCCAGCGCCTTGAGCACGTATTTCTCGTAGATGGGCTCGGAGTTGCCGGTCTTCATCTTGCGCATGAAGTACTTCTCGAAGCCGATCTTGGCCAGGTGGACCCACTTGCCCTTCTTGAACCAGTTGACGTTGCGCGGCGGAATCTGCGGCAGCGCCACGAAGGCGGCGCCGGTGTCGCCCATGTCGGCCAGGCAGATGGCGTTCCAGGTGGCCTGGGTGTCGGGCTTCTGGCCCTTCAGCTCGGCGTCGATGTTGTGCACGATGGCGCTGACCATCGTTTCGATCATGTAGCCGGTCTTCGGTGCGCCGGTGGGCACGGGCGTCACCTCCACCGGCGGGATGGCCACGCAGACGCCGGCCGAGAAGATGTTCTTGTAGGCCTTGCTGCGCTGGTATTCGTCGATGATCACGAAGCCGCGCGGGTTGCACAGCTTGGGCACAGCGGCCACGGCATCCACGCCCTTGAAGGCGGGCAGCATCATGGCCATCTTGAACGGCACCTCGTGCTCCTTGAGCTCCTTGCCCTGGTCGTCGATCTGGGTCGTGAAGAGCTTGCCGGCTTCCACCTTGC
>JAABPT010000339.1 GCA_011391855.1 Burkholderiales bacterium | reverse complement strand
GCGCTGGCGCACTGGGAAGACGCAGACTGCTTCAGCGCCGCCGAACGCGCCGTGCTGCGGCTCACCGACGCGATGACGCGCGACATCCATTTCGCGCCCGAAGTTCTGGCCGGCGTGCGCCAGCATCTGGGCGAACGCGGCACGGTGGAGGTGGCGGCCACCATCGCCGCCTACAACATGGTGTCGCGCTTCCTGGAAGCGTTGCAGATCCACAGCGACGACCCGCGCTGACGCAGCGCGGCGGTGCCGGCCGTGGCGTGCCTTAGACGGCCTGTTAGACGGCCTGCTTGTGCGAGCCGTCGCACAGCGGCTGGTTGGCCGTGCTCTTGCAGCCGCAGAAATAGACCGTCTTGCTTTCGCTGGCCGTGTATTTGACCGGGGTGAACTCGCGCGCGGCGTTGTGCGAGCCGTCGCAGAACGGCTGCGTCTTGCTCAGGCCGCAGGCACACCACCAATAGTCCTTGCCCTGCTCCACGGCCACGGCAAACGGGGTGTCGGAAGCGCGAACGGGATGGGCCATTTCGATGTCCTTGCAGGTTGGGGGCGGAGGCGAATGTACCTTGCCCCGCGTGGCGGCCCGGCGCTCAATAGAACTTCAGCACCGTGATGAGGAAGAAGATGCCCAGCGTGACGGGCCAGTACAGCACCTTCATCACCAGCCCGCCGCGGTATTCCAGCATGGGGAAAGGCACTTGCAGCGAGCGGCGGAAGGCATTGATCGGCACTGCCAGCAGCGCGAAATAGGTGACCAGGAAAAAGTACTCCAGGTAGAAGACCTGGCCGCTGGCGATATTGCGTCGGATGCTCAGGTGGGCGAAGACGACGACGAAGAAGAGTGAGACGCTGAATCCCAGGATCTCCTTGATGCCCACGCTGTCGGGCAGCAGCAGCAGCGAGAAGAGCACGATCGCCACCACGATCAGCGGCGTCAGGTTGGAGATGAAGGCGTCCACGAAGATGCGCTTCAGGCCGATCTCGTACACGAGGGCGGGGAAGCTCTCCACATCGACCCGGCTCTCCAGGCCGAACTTGCTGTTCTCGTGGCGCGGCCGCAGCACGAACGAGGTGGACTCGATCGTCCAGCCGCGCAGGCGCAGGCCCGTCTCCAGGCCCGGCTTCTGCGACGCCAGCAGGATGTCGTAGGAGTCGAGGTCGGGCACCAGCGCCTGCGATCGGCCGCGCTCGACCGGGCCGATGCCGATGCCGATGCGTTCGATCTCCAGCGGATAGCGCGAATAGTCGAACTGCGTGCGCAGGTTGAACTGGAAGCCGCTGCGCTGGACGACGACCCCGTTGGCGGCGTCGACGCGCGTCTCGATGGCGGTGATCCTGACGTCCTTGGCGCCGTTGAAGACCACGCCGCGAGGGCTGTCGGCGGGCGTGCCCAGCGGGTACTTCTGCCACATCTGCCCGGCCACCGAGACCGTGTTGGAGCCGTCGAGCTCCATCGATTCGATGTGGATCCCGGTGGGCACGTAGGTCAGTGCCTGCTGCTTGCGGTCGCGCCGCTGGCGGTCGAACCTGTCCTTGTGCTGCTGCAGCACGCTGCGGTCGGTGATCTCGACGCGGTCGTCCAGGTCGTTCGCGCGGCCGTTGTCGCCGGGATCGGCGTGGTGCGTCAGCGCCAGGGACCAGACGGACCCGATGCCGACCAGCAGCAGCACGGCCACCGCGGCGGTGCCGGCCCACAGCCGGCGGGTGCGGCCTTCGTGGGCGCGAAGCAGCAGCAGCGACAGGCTGGCAAGGAAGCCGGTCAAGGCCACCGTGATCCAGACCCCTTGGCGGCGCACTTCCTCCACCTTGCGTGGCACGTCGTTGCGCACGAAGGTGATCTGCAGCGACCAGCCGGTATCGGGCAGCGGGGCATAGGCCAGCCAGGACCGCGCCCCCGTGGTCGTGCTGCGATGCGACAGGATGCCGCTCTCGCGCGCCTGGGCGGCCGCAGCCAGCGTGAGCCGGTTGGGATCGCCACGCTCCTGCGCGGCCTGCGCGAGGGTCTTGCGCTGGCGCACCAGGCGTTCGTCGGGGTGGTACAGGTAGACACCGTCGGCCGTGGTCAGGGCACCGAAGCCACCGGGACCCAGCTTCAGGTCCCGGATGATCTGCTTGAGCTGGTCCATCGAGACGTCGATCGTGACGACGCCGTTCTTTTCAGGCTTTGCGCCGCCGGTCGTGAAGACCGCCGAGTAGGTGATCAGGGTCGTCGACAGCGCCGGGTCGAAGTAGGGCGGGCTCCAGCCGTCCTGGCCGCCTTCGAGCATGGGCCGCACATACCAGTCGGTCTTGGCGTCGGGGCCGTCGTCCGGCACGGTGTAGTCGTAGTCGGCACCGATCTGCGTTGGCTGGGCCGTGCCCGGGGGCACGTTGCCGGCACTGAAGAAGTAGGGTGCGTACAGCCGCGTGTCGGCGTCGCGGCCGTAGGGCCGCCAGGCCACCGTGCCGCCGAAGAAGGCCGGGTTGCCGTTCACCATGGCCCTCAGCGCGGGTTCCACGGTCGTGGCGTCGATCTCGCCGCGCGTGAGCCGGGCCGCCAATGCGGTGCTCATCTCGCCCACGGGCTTGAGCACCCGGTCGATCTGCGCCGCCGCTTCCTGGGTGATGCGCTGCAGCTCGGCCCGCCTGGCGCTCTCGTCGGCGCGCGTCTCCCAGGCCAGGCGCGCACCCAGCACCAGCGACGCCGCCAGCGTGGCCAGGCAGATCACCTGCAGGCCCCGCCTCAGCCGCCTGCGGTGGCGCTCGCTGAAGACCTCGTCGACGCTTTCTTCGGGCATGCCAGGACTCCTGCGTGTATGGCCCCGGGGACGCAGCGCGTGCCGGGCCGCCAAGGCCCCGGTCCTGCCGCGTGGGAAGGGCGCGAGGTTAACGCGTCGCCGGCGCCGCCGGGGTTCGATCGCTGGATCGACCGGGCTGAAGCGCCGTTTCACGATGCACGGTCATGTCACTCGCATGCACATCGCAGTAACATTTGGAACATCCATGCCCGACACCCCGGAGTCAGCGCA
>JAABPT010000338.1 GCA_011391855.1 Burkholderiales bacterium | reverse complement strand
CCTTCGTCCTTGAAGCCGCTGCCGACGTGACCGTTGTCGCAATAGGGCTTGTTGCCAGAGGCCCCGCAGCGGCACAGCGCCATGCGCGTCTCGCGGGCCAATGTTTTGCCGCTGTCGTCACGGACTTCGATGTCGCCGCGCAGATGGTGGGGTCCGTCGGCCACGATGTGCAACTCGTTGCGGGGAGACACCGCCTCGGCAGCACGGCCATCGTCGTACTTGGCCTGCAACGCGCCTGTCGGGCACCGGGCCACTACCGCAGTCACCTCGTCGGTGGTGGCCTTGCCCGGCTGGATCCACGGCCGGGCCTGCGGATCGAATACCGCTGGCAGTCCGTGAACGCATTCGGCCGCATGGATGCAGCGCGCCGCGTTGAACTGCACCGACACACCTGGGCCCTTGTAGACCTTGACTTCGTTCACCGGCTTCTCCTGGCATTCAACTCGATGCCGAGTTTGCCTGGGTCGGTTGCCGCGGTCCAGCGTCCGAATCGCCGTGGTGACTCGCCGTAGTGAAAGGTCGAAGTTCGGCGCGCAGAGGCAACCAGTCCGACACCCGTGTCAGCGCCAACGAGAATAGGGCACACCGCCCCATCCGCTGATTCGTGGCCCCATCACCCGAGTTGCCCGCCGACCCCGGCGTTGCCGACTTCGACGCCCTGCAGGAAGACCCTGCGCGCTGGATCGGCGTGGTCGCCACGCTTGGCGCGCGCTACACCAGCGCACCGGCAGTGCCGGCCGGCGAGGGCACGGTGCTGGTGGCATTGCTGGGCCGCGAGCTGGTGCTCAAGCTCTACCCGCCCTTCCTGCGCGACCATTTCGACTTCGAGCGCGCGATGCTGGTGCACCTGCACGGCCGGCTCTCGCTGCCAACGCCGCGCCTGGTGGACAGCGCCGAGCACGCCGGCTGGCCCTACCTCGTGATGACGCAGCTGCCGGGCACGCCGCTCGATCGTGTCTGGCCCACGCTGCAGCAGCCCGAACGCTGCGCAGTGCTGCGCACGATCGGCCGCCTGGCCGCCGAGGTGCATGCGCTGCCGCTGGGCCCGATGCCGGCACTGGCGCCGCGCTGGACCGACTTCCTGCAAGGCCAGCGCGAACGCTGCCACGCTCGCCAGCAGCGCACCGGCTTGCCTGCGCACCTTCTGGCGCAACTGGAATCCTTCCTGCAGGGCCCTGTGCCTGAGGGCCCGGACGTGATCCTGACCGGCGAATACACGCCCTTCAACCTGCTGCACCAAGGCAGCGGGCTGTCGGGCATGTTCGACTTCGGCGACGGCCTCGTCGGCCCGCGCGAATACGACTGGCTGGGCCCGCTGTGTTTCCTGGCCGCGGGTGATGCGGCGCGCATCGACGCGCTCTTCGACGGCTACCACGGCCGCCCCTTCGATCGTGGCCAGCGCGAAGCCTTGCTGCGGCTGATGCTGCTGCACCGCTACAGCCACCTGAAAGCGCAGATCGCCGTGCCCGGCTGGCAGGCTGCGCCCGACTTCGCCACGCTGGCCGCCCATGTCTGGCCCTGACGGTCGTGTGGGAGGACGGCGGGGGTGACCCCGCTTCCTACTTGATCGAAATTTGCAAGTCGGGTCAGCCCACTTCGGCCGGCCAGCGCTTGAGACGCTTCATCGTGCCGTCGCTCCGGACACGGTAAACGGCGCAGATGTCGATGCTCCCGTCGCGAAGCACCACGTAGCGTCGGCCCTTCGCGTCCGTGTCTGCACCACTCATGGCGAGCATGGCATTGGCAACGGTGCCGGGGGAGTGCAAATACGCGCCCAGGGCGCGCCGTGTCAACGAGTCATTGTGAATCGACGCGATCATCGCTTGGGCTCCTCGCCACAGGGGGTACGGCTCTCCGTCCTTTCGGCCGAACCCGCTCTGACTCAAGGCAGCATTACCCAGAGTTACAGGGCGCAAGACGCAGGCCCCGCTACGTGCCCATCAGTTCACCGATCGGCTTGAGCTCGTCGACGCGGTCGCAGATGGCCTTCAGCGTCGTCAGGATCGGCACCCCCAGCAGCAGCCCCCACACGCCCCACAGCCAGCCGAAGGCGAGCACGCCGACGAACACCGTGACCGCATTCATGCGGCTGGTGCGGCTGGTCAGCCAGGGCGTGAGCAGGTTGCCGGAAACGGCGTGGATCAGCATGCCGATGCCGGCCACGAGCAACACCATGTCGAGGCTGCCGAACTGCACGAAGGCCATCAGTCCCGAGCCCGCGGTCAGCGCCACGGTGCCGAGGTAGGGCACGAAATTCAGCACGAAGGCGACCACGCCCCAGACAGCGGCATGTTCCAGGCCGACAGCGTAGAAGGCCAGCCCGCTGACCAGCCCCACGAGCACGCTGACGAGGGCCTGCACGAGCATGAAGCGGTGGATCTGCGCGGTGATCTCGTCGAGCAGTTGCACCGTGATGCGCTTCTGCGCAAAGGTCGGGCCGGCGAGTTTCACCATCTTGCGGCGAAAGCGGCTGCCCGACGCCAGCAGGAAGAAGGCGATGAACACCACCACCACCGCCTGGCCGGCCGATGCCGCCGCGCCCAGCGTGCCCGACCACAGATAGTCCTGGATGTCGAAACGCTCGCGCTCGATGCTGACGCGGGTGACGCCGCGGACCGGGGCCGGTCGTGTGGCGGTGCCCTCGGTGGCCACTTCCTCGATCTCTGTCGCAGCGCGCTGCACCTTGTCGATCGCCGACTCGGTCTGGCCGCGCTGCGCATGCATGACCTTGCGCAGCTTCTGCGTCGCCGCGGGCAGCGACTCGATGAGCACGGTGGCGTCGTCGCTCAGCGTGGCGACCGTCCAGGCCACCGCCCCGCCCAGACCCAGGATGAGCAGACCCGCGCCCAGCGCGCGCGGCAGGCGCCAGCGCTCGAGCAGGTCGACCAGGGGGCTGAGCGCATAGCTCACCACCAGCCCGAGCAGCAGCGGGATGAAGATGGCGCTGGCGACGTGCAGCGCGAACAGTGTCGCGATCAACGCCAGCAGCGACAGTGAGACGCTGCG
>JAABPT010000337.1 GCA_011391855.1 Burkholderiales bacterium | reverse complement strand
GCGGCGTGTGCTCGGCACGGTCTATCACACCACCTTTGCGGCCGGGTTGTGCTGCGCGGCGCTGCTGGCCTGCGAGTCCGTGCCGCCGTGGCTGGCGCGGCGCCAGGAGGCTCAGGCTGCGGCGGCCGCCGATCCGCCCGGGCGCGGCCACCTGTGGCGCGAGCAATGGGCGCTGCTGTCGGACGCCGCGCGCACCGCGATGCCGATGCTCACCCATGGCTTTGCGATGCGCCGCGCGCTGGAGACGGTGGACCTGGTGGCGATCACGCGCGCTGTGCAGGCCGCGGCGCGCGAGGGGCTGACGGGCCATGTCTTTGTGCTGCAGGCGCTGGAGATGCTCGAACGCGCCACCGACGCACCGCCCTACGCCTGCGGCGGCTTCGCGAACCACAACGTCAGGGCCGCGGCTGCGCCCACGGTGGCCCTCAGCAGCATCACCGCACGGTAGCCGGGCAGGGTCAGCAGCAGGCCCGCCGCGCGCAGCGCTGCGCAACGTGGCCACGCAGATTACCCGCCCTGCCTGTCCGACGGGCGGGTGCGGTGCAGCGCCGAAGGGCAGGCGGAGTTGAAGCTCAAGACGCCGTAGCGAAACGGCATCACCCACGCGGCGATGTTGGACTGCTGGAGTTCATGCAGTGGCTGGCCGGAACCGCTGGGCCAGACTGCTCAAACGCGTCTTTGACATTGACATGCACCACTGCCCGAACTGCGGCGGCGGGGAACTGAAGCTCGTCGTCGGGATCCTGCAGCCGTCGGTTATCGAGATGATCACTTGGCTTCGTACTCGAAGTTCAGGTGCAATACCGCGAGTCGGTTCTCTGGGCTGCCGCCGGTCAAACCAGCCGAGCGATCCGCCCTTCGATCGCTCGGCGAGGGCAGCCTGGCCCGGGTGCACAATGGTTTCTCCCACATCGGGGCAACCGGGGCGAAGGCGCCCCGGACCTGCCGGAACTTTCCGGAACGAGGCGCCATCGCCCCACCACCATGGAGATGCAAGCCATGCAGATCACGGACATCCTCGCCCAGATGGGCGGCCTTCAGTCGATGGCTCGCGAACTGGGCGTCAGCGAGGATCAGGCGGCCAGCGGCGCAGCGGCGCTGGCGCCGGCGATCCTCGGCGGTTTCAAAAGGCAGGCGCAGGCACAGCCGGCGGGGCTGGAGGGTCTGGGCGGTCTGCTGGCCCAGCTCGGCGGGGGCAGCCTGCTCGACAACGTGCTGTCACCGCAGCCCACGGACGTCAGCCGGGGCAACGACGTGCTGGGACAAATCTTCGGCTCCAAGGACGTGAGCCGCACCGTGGCACAGGATGCCGCCGCGCAGTCGGGACTGTCGCCGGACCTGCTGAAGAGGATGCTGCCCATGCTGGCGATGCTGGTCACAGGCTACATGGCCAGGCAAGGTGGCGGCGGCACCATGCCACAGGCCGCGCCCGCTGGCGGTGGGCTCGGCGATCTGCTGGGCGGGCTGTTGGGCGGCCAAGCCCCCGGCGCAAGGGCGCAGGCAGGCGCGGCGCCGGGTCTGGCGTCGATGCTCGACATGAACGGCGACGGCAACGCCCTGGACGACATCATGAGGCTGGCCGGCAAGGTGCTGCGTTAACGGCATCGAAATGGGCAGCCCATTCGATCTCCGGGAGCCGTTCGTTGCGGCCACCCGGAGCGCACGAGCGCCAACCACCACGAACGTCGGCATTCAACCTGAAGACGGGAGGAACCACATGAAACGCATCATCACGATCGTGCTCGCCCTGGGCGCATTGGCCGCTACGACCGTCGGCGCGCAAACGGCTGCCCCTGCGGCCAGCCCCGCCGCCATGCCGAGGGCGTCGGCACCTGCCGCCGCCGCGCCGGCCCCTGCAGCTCCCGCTGCCACGGGCAGCGACGCGATGGAAGGGCTGGCCGCCTACTACTCGAGCCGCCTGGAGGGACGCAAGACCGCGACCGGCCAGACGTTCCGCCAGAGCCGGCTCACCGCCGCGCACCAGACGCTGCCCTTCGGCACCCGGGTCAAGGTCACCCATGCGCAAAACGGGCGCAGCGTCGTCGTCGTCATCAACGACCGCGGCCCGACGCAGGCCGGTCGCGTGATCGATCTCTCGCGCTCCGCTGCGGGCAAGCTCGGGATGCTGCGCGCGGGCTTGGCGCCGGTGAAGCTCGAGGTCGTCGCGGCAGCGCCTGCGCAGAAGGCGAAGTAAGGGATGGCGAAGCCATAGGCCGGCACCCCCGCGCCGGCTGTGACGAAGGCGTGCTGCAGTCGCCCGCCTATCCGGCGAGGCTGAACGCGCCCACGCCCAGCCCTCGTCCACACGAAGGATGCCGGCGCTTTGCTCCCCGATCGCCGTCATGGCCAGGCGTGGACACCCCGCTTCAGGTGGTGGGCCTGGGCGCCCCGGTCAAGGCCACAACACCACCAGCCACACCACCAGCACCTGCAGCAGGCACAGCATCACCGCCGCGCTGCCCAGGTCCTTGGCGCGACCCAGCAGCGGGTGGCGGTCGGGCGACACCGCATCGGCCAACGCCTCCACGGCCGAGTTGAGCAGTTCCACCACCCACACCAGCAGCACGCTGCCGACCATGGCGAGCAACTGCCAGCGGCCGGGCGCCAGCCACGGCGCCAGCAGCACCAGCGGCAAGCCCAGCGCGAGTTCCTGGCGAAAGGCCGCTTCGTTTTGGAAGGCGGCGCGCAGGCCGGCCAGCGAATAGCGCGTCGCATGCCAGGCCCGGCGCAGGCCGCCGCGGCTCTTGAAGGCGGGAGCGGCCGGGGGCGCCGGCTCGGCCGCACCCGTGGCGGGGGTTGAGGGTTCGTTCGACACGGATCTGGCGCTCCCAACGCAGCGGGACAGTGGGCCGCGGGCAGGCGCGCATGGCCCCTGCTTCGGTGCCGCCACGGTACCACCGCGGTCCCGCGCTCGACTTAAGCTGGGCTTCATGCGGCATCGCCAGCATGCCGGCGATGCCTTCTCTGCCCTTGCCCGCCGCGCCGCACCACCGATCCGGCGCCACGCCC
>JAABPT010000336.1 GCA_011391855.1 Burkholderiales bacterium | reverse complement strand
GCGCATTGGCCGGACTGGCGGGTTTCCTGCTGGCGGTGAAGGACGGCTACGTGAACCCCGAACTGCTTTCGTGGCACGAAAGCGGCGCGGTGCTGCTGATGATCATCCTGGGCGGTATCGGCCACCTGCGCGGCGCGGTCATCGGCGCGGCGGCCTTCGTGCTGCTCAAGGAGCTGTACGCCACGCCGGCCTTCGTGGGCGAGCTGCTGGCCCAGCACTGGCAGTTGACGCTGGGCTTCACCATCATCGCCTTCGTGGCCTTGTTGCCCACGGGTCTGATCGGCCTGGCCGAGCGCATCGGGCGGAAGCCGCGCCCATCGTGACCGCATTGCTCTCCTGCCACGACCTGACGCGCCGCTTCGGCGGCCTCACCGCCGTCGACCGCGTGACGCTGGACTTCGCCGTGGGCGAGGTGCATGCGGTGATCGGCACCAATGGCGCGGGAAAGAGCACGCTCGTCAACATGCTCAGCGGCGAGATGCCGGCCAGCAGCGGCCGCATCGTACTGGGCGGCCAGGACATCACCGCCTGGCCGCAGCCGCGGCGCGCGCGTGCCGGCATCGGCCGCAGCTATCAGCGCACCACCCTATTCCCCGAATTCACGGTGCTGGAGAACTGCCGCTTGAGCGCGCAGGCCGCCCACGCGCGGCCCTGGGCGCTGTGGGAAAGCGCCACCGGCTGCGCCACCAGCGGCCGCATCGCAGCCGGTGCGCTGGCTGCCGCGGGGCTGGCAAGCGTGGCCGGGCAAGCGGCCGGGTCGCTCAGCCACGGCGGCAAGCGGCAACTCGAGATCGCCATGTGCCTGGCCACCGAGCCGCGCGTGCTGCTGCTCGACGAGCCGCTGGCCGGCATGGGCTCGGAGGAAACCGAACGCATGCTCGCGCTGCTGGCATCGCTGAAGACCGGCCATGCCATCCTGCTGGTGGAACACGATATGGACGCCGTCTTCCGCATCGCCGACCGCATCACGGTGATGGTCAACGGCGAGGTCATCGCCAGCGACGCGCCGCAGGCCATCCGCGCCAACCCGCAGGTGCAGGTGGCCTACCTGGGGGACCACGGCTGATGCTGGCCGTTGAAGGCCTGCACACGCATTACGGCAGCAGCCATGTGCTGCGCGGAGTGAGCCTGGCGCTGGACGCCGGCACCGCCCTGGGCCTGCTCGGCCGCAACGGCATGGGCAAGACGACGCTGATCCGTTCGATCATGGGTTATGTGCCGGCCACCGAGGGCCGCATCCTCTGGCAGGGCCGGCCGGTGACGGGCGCGCCGCCCGAGCGCATGGCGCGGCTGGGCATCGGCTACGTGCCCGAAGGCCGCGGCATCTTCCCCAATCTTTCGGTGCGTGAAAATCTCTTGATGGCCGCCCGTGCCGGCCCGGACGGCAGTGCCAGCTGGACCTTCGAGCGCGTGCTGCAGACCTTTCCACGCCTGGCGGAAAGGCTGGGCCACGGCGGACAGCAGCTTTCGGGCGGCGAGCAGCAGATGCTGGCCATCGGCCGCGCGCTGATGACCAACCCGCAACTGCTGATCCTGGACGAAGCCACCGAAGGCCTGGCGCCGCTGGTCGTGGCCGAGATCTGGCGCGTGGTGGGCGCCATCCGCGCCACCGGCATCGCCACCCTCATCGTCGACCGCAACTACCGTGCGGTACTGACCCACACCGACCGCGCCGTGGTGCTTGAGAAGGGCCAGGTCGTCATGTCGGGCGCTTCGGACGCGCTCGACGGGGCCGAGCTGGGGCAGCGGCTCGGCGTGTAAGGTCACTCCCCCCGCTTGCGGTGGGTCCACGCGAATGCGGGCTTGCGCGCCACGGCCGCCTGGCCAGAATCGTGTAATCACAGGAGTGCTAAGATGCAATCCCCGTTCAGGCGCCAGGCCGGCGTGACCTTGATCGAACCCCTCGTGGCCACCGCCGTGATCGGTGCGCTGGCGGCCGCCGTGTTGCCCCAGTTCGCCGAGCTAGGCGGCACTGCGCAGGCCACCCAGTTGCGAGGCGTGGCCGCGGCGGCCACCAGCGCGATGCACGCCAACCAGGGCGCCTGCCTGGTCTCGGCGCACGCGCCGCGCCCCGGCGGTTGCGTGCCGGTGGACAACTGCGCTGCCGTCGGCCGGCTGCTTTTCGGCGGCCTGCCCGCCGGCTACGCCGTGGCCGACCAGCCGCTGGGCCCCGGCAACGGTGTCGAAGCTGCTTGCACGGTGACGCAATTGGATGGCGGCCTGAGCGCCCTGAGCGCCCTGAGCGCCCGTTTCGCCGGCGTCTCGGCCGGGCTCTGAAGGCGGCCGGCGCGCCCGCCTCCACATCGTCTCAGCGCCGCCGCCACTCCAGCCACAGCAGGTACAGGCCGCTGGCCACCACCACCGTCGCGCCGGCCACCACGAAGGCGTCTGGCACCTGGCCGAAGACCAGCCAGCCCCACAGCGTCATGTACAGGATCTGCTGGTAGAGAAACGGCCCCAGCACGGCCGCCGAGGCATGGCGGTGCGCCTGCGCCACCGCCAGGTGGCCGACACCGCCCATCAGCCCGCACAGCAAGATCACCGCCCAGGCGAGCAGGCTCGCTGGCGCCTGCCAGTGCAGCAGCGCGAATGGCGCCAGCACCACGGCAGCACCCATGGCCGAAATCAGCTGCATCGATTCGGCCGACTCGGTGGCTGCCATGCGGCGCGTCAGCAGGTTGAAGGCGGCATAGATCAAGGCGTTGGCCAGCGCCAGCAGCAGCGCCGGGTGGAAGGCCTGCGATCCCGGTCGGATGACCAGCAGCACGCCCGCAAAGCCCACCACCACGGCCGCCCAGCGCCGCCAGTCCAGCCGCTCGCGTAGCCACCAGGCCGACAGCAGCGCAATCAGGATCGGCACCGAAAACTGGATCGCCCCGGTCTCGGCCAGTTGCAGGAACTGCAGCGCGAAGAAATTCAGCCCCGTCATGCTGGCCAGCATGGCGGCACGCAGCAGCTGCAGCCGCGGGCTGTGCATGCGCACCAGCGCGCGCCCGTGCTTGGGCGCCAGCAGCAGCACCATCAGCACCACGT
>JAABPT010000335.1 GCA_011391855.1 Burkholderiales bacterium | reverse complement strand
CGGCGAGCGGCTGGCCTTGGCGCTGACCGCCCCGCTGGCGCCGCTCATCCCCAAGACCTGGCGGCCGATCGCCGCCGCCACCGTGGCGCGCGCGATGCAGCGCGCGCTGGCCGAAGGCCGCCCCGGCGTGCGCATCGTCGAATCGGCCGAAATGCAGGAGCTGGACCCATGAAACTCCACTTTCTCGGCGCCGCCGACGGCGTCACCGGTTCGCGCCACCTGGTCGACACCGGCGACCGGCAGATCCTGCTGGACTGCGGCCTGTTCCAGGGCTGGAAGCTGCACCGCGAACGCAACTGGCAGAACCCCGACGCGCTGCGCGAAGTCGACGCCGTGGTGCTGAGCCACGCCCACCTGGACCACAGCGGCTGGCTGCCGGCGCTGGTGAAGCACGGCTTTCGCGGCCCCATCCACGCCAGCCCGGCCACCTGCGAGCTGGCGCGCGTGCTGCTGCTCGACAGCGCACACCTGCAGGAAGAAGACGCGCGGCGCGCCAATCGCTACGGCTATTCGCGCCACGCCAAGGCACTGCCGCTGTACACGAAGGCCGATGCGCACCGCGCCCTGGGCCACTTCGTGCCGCTGCCGCCGGGGCGGGAATTGAAGATCGGCCACAGCATCGTGAAGCTCACCCCCGCGGGGCATCTGCTGGGTGCCAGTTCGGTGGCGTTGACGCACGGTGGCCAGCGCATCGTCTTCTCGGGCGACCTCGGCCGGCAGGACGACCTGCTGATGCCGCCACCGGAGCCGCCACCGCCGGCCGACGTGATGATCGTCGAGTCCACCTACGGCAACCGCACGCACCCACCCGAAGACGGCGCGGCGCTGCTGGCCGATATCGTCAACCGCACGGTGCAGCGCGGCGGTTCGGTGCTGCTGCCGTCGTTTGCCGTGGGCCGCGCGCAGGCGCTGCTGCTGGTGCTGCAGCGCTTGCGGCGGGCGCGCCTGATCCCGAAGGAACTGCCGATCTTCCTGGACAGCCCCATGGCGCTGGAAGCCACGGCGCTGTACCGCCGAAACGGCCGCCTGCTGCGCGTGACGGCGCGCGAGGTGACCACGCTGTGCGACGGCGTGCGGCTGGTGGAAACCGTGCAGCAGTCGATGCGGCTGTCGGCTTCGCGCTACCCGGCCATCATCATCTCGGCCAGCGGCATGGCCACCGGCGGGCGCGTGCTGCACCACCTGAAGGCGCGTGCGCCGGACGAACGCAACGCGGTCGTCTTTCCCGGCTTCCAGGTCGGCGGCAGCCGCGGCGCGCGGCTGGTGGCCGGCGAGCGCGAGGTCAAGATCCACGGCGAGATGGTGCCGGTGCGCGCCGAGGTGCGGCATCTGCAGGGCTTCTCGGGCCATGCCGACCGCGGCGAACTGCTGGCCTGGCTGCGCCACCTGAAGCGCCCGCCGCAGCAGACCTTCGTGGTGCACGGTGAACCCGACGCCGCCGACGCGCTGCGCGTGGCAGTGCAGAACGAACTGGGCTGGCGCGTGCGCGTGCCCGAGTTCGGCGAGCAGGTCACGGTGTGAGCGCCGGCAGAAGCTGCCCGCCGGCGGTGATCTGCGACGGGCTTGATCTTGCACAAGGCCCTTGACCCCGTGCGCCGAAGAATCGGACCCAGGACTGAAACGACCCCAACATGCCCATCGCCAGAATCCGACCCGCACGACCGGCACGCCCGGCCAGGCCGCCCGTGCCCGCGCTGCCTTCGTTTGCCGACCTCGACGAAACGCACCGCCAGATCCTGCAGATCCTGGCCGACCTGGAACGGCTGCCGGGTCTGTTGACTCAGCCCGCCAGTGGCTCCGAAGCCGCCGCGCTGGCCGAGCGCGCCTGCAGCTTCTTCGGTGGTGCCGCACGCCAGCATCACGAAGCCGAAGAGACCTTCGTCTTCCCCAGCCTGCTGGAAGGGGCCGGTGCCGAACTGCGCGCCCATGTGCAACGCCTGCAGCAGGACCACCATTGGTTCGAGGAAGACTGGCTCGAACTCGAACCCCACCTGCAAGCCGTGGCGCAGGGCTGGCGTGAAGAGCACCTGGCCTTCCTGCGCGACGCCCTGCCCGAATTCACGGCCCTGCAGCACGAACATATCGCGCTGGAGGAGTCGGTGATCTACCCCGAGGCGAAGCGGCGGCAGGCGGCGGCAAGCACGCCGGCCTGAACGGCGGCGGCCCCGCCGCGCGGGCGGCCAGGACTCGTCAGATCAAACGAAAACGCCTTCGCGCAGCCACTTCGTCGCCACCCACTTCTCCCCCGCCGTCACCGGCGCGCCGCCATGCAGCGTGCGCGTGTCCGGGTGGGCGCGGTCGTAGCTGAAGAAGACGGCGTTGCCGCGCACGGGCGCCACCTCCAGGCCCACGTCCGGGAAGGTGGTCGAGCCGCCGCCTTCGGGCGTGTTGAGGTACATCACCAGGGTGCCCACGCGCTGGCCACCGCGCTGCAGGATGCGCGCCGTGCCCGGGTGGGCGGGGTCGAAATAGTCATGGTGCGGGCGGTATTCGGCGCCCGGCCGGTAGCGCAGCACCTGCAGGCCTTCGCCGTGGTCCACCGGCCAGCGCAGCAGCTCGGCGATGCGCTTTTCGAGGGTGGCGATGAGCGGCGCTTCGCCGCGCTCGAAGAACATGCCGTCGCTGGTGCGGGCGGCGTTGACCTCGCTGCCGCCGGTGGCGTTGTCCACGGTCTCGGAGCGCAACAGCCGCGGTCCGGCCAGCGCCATGAGGCCGCGGCATTCGTCGTCTGAGAGCAGGCCGCCGAAGACCACCACGCGCGGGTGCTGCAGGGTGGCCAGCACGCGCGCCTGGCGGCCGCCGGCGCGCAGCAGCGCCGGTGCGCCGGCCAACGCGGGTTCGGGCACGGCCGCAGCGCGGGCGACGGTCGAACCCGGCGGCGCGGCCTTCGCGCCGGCGTCCAGTTCCGCCAGGCGTTGGCGCAGCGCCTGCTCCAGCGCGGCCGCGGCCACGTCCTCGGACCAGCCGCTGGCGTGCATGGACGCCAGCACGTCCTCGGCACGGCAGCCGGCTTCGGTCTGGCTGACGATCCAGCGCCGCAGA
>JAABPT010000334.1 GCA_011391855.1 Burkholderiales bacterium | reverse complement strand
GAGGGCGGCCATGCGCGCGGCCATGCCCGCAGCATCGCCAGCCACTTCGACAGCGTCTCGGTCTGCTTCAGCAAGGGTCTGGGTGCACCCGTGGGTTCTGCGCTGTGCGGGTCGAAGGACTTCATCGCCCGCGCCCACCGCATCCGCAAGATGGCCGGCGGCGGCATGCGCCAGGCCGGCGTGCTGGCCGCCGCGGCGTTGCATGCGCTGGACCACCACATCGACCGCCTGGCCGAAGACCATGCGCATGCCCGCGCGTTGGCTGCAGGACTGCAAGGCCTGCCGGGCGTGACGGTGACGCCACCCCAGAGCAATATCCTGTTCGTCGACCTGGCGCCGGAAAAGGCCGCCGGCGCCGTGGAGCGGCTGCGCGAAGGCGGTGTACTGTGCAGCGGCGGCGAGCGCCTGCGCCTGGTCACGCATCTGGACGTGTCCGCTGCCGATAGTCAGCGCGCCGTCGCCGTGCTCAGAGCCACTCTGTAGGAGCCCTCATGCCCATCACCAATTCAGAAGCGCTGACGCGCATCATCGAACACCGCGAGATCTTCCACGACGAGATGTTGACGCTGATGCGCCGCATCATGAGCGGCGAGATGTCGCCGCTCATGATTGCGGCCATCGCCATCGGCCTGCGCGTGAAGAAGGAGACCGTGGGCGAGATCGCCGCCGCGGCGCAGGTGATGCGCGAGTTCGCCACCCCCGTGCCGGTGACCGACCGCACGAATCTGGTGGACATCGTGGGCACCGGCGGCGACGGTTCGCACACCTTCAATATCTCCACGGCTTCGGTCTTCGTGGCCGCCGCCGCTGGGGCGCGCGTGGCCAAGCATGCCGGGCGGGCTGTCTCGTCGACCTCGGGTTCGGCCGATGTCGTGGAGGCGCTGGGCGCGTGCATCTCGCTCACGCCAGAGCAGGTGGCGGTGTGCCTGGAGGAAACCGGCGTGGCCTACATGTTTGCGCCCAACCACCACGCGGCCATGAAGCACGCCGCGCCAGTGCGCAAGGAATTGGGGGTGCGCACCCTGTTCAACATCCTGGGGCCGCTGACCAACCCGGCCAATGCCCCCAACCAGTTGCTCGGCGTCTTCCACCCCGACCTGGTGGGCATCCTCGTGCGTGTGCTGCAGCGCCTGGGCAGCGAGCACGTGATGGTGGTCTACGGCATGAACGGCATGGACGAGGTGTCGCTCTCGGGCGAGACGCTGGTGGGCGAGCTGAAGGACGGCGAGGTGCGCGAATACAGCGTGCACCCCAGCGACTTCGGCCTGCCGGTCTACGACTCGCGCGTTCTGCGCGTGGCCAACAAGGAAGAGTCGGTGCAATGCATCCAGCGCGCGCTGGCCAACGAGGACGGCCCCATCCGCGACGTGGTGCTGCTCAACGCCGGGGCGGCGCTGTACTGTGCCGGCGTGGCCTCTTCGGTCACCGACGGCGTGAAGCGCGCCCGCGAGGCCGTGGCCTCGGGCCGCGCGATGGCCAAGTTGAGCCAGTTCGTGAGCGTGAGCAACAAATTCAGGTCGACATGAGCGACATCCTGCAGCGCATTGTTGCCGTCAAGCGCGAGGAAGTGGCCGCGGCCAAGGCCCGGCGCAGTCTGGCGAGCTGGCGCGAAGAAGCCGAATCCGCCGCCACGCGGCGCGGGCTGCGGAGTTTCGAGTCCGCCTTGCGCGCGAAGCTGGCTGCCGGGCGGGCTGCGGTGATCGCCGAAGTGAAGAAGGCCAGTCCGAGCAAGGGCGTGCTGCGCGAGCATTTCGTGCCGGCCGAGATTGCCGCCAGCTACGAAGCCGGCGGTGCAGCCGCCCTGAGCGTGCTGACCGACGAGCGCTTCTTCCTAGGCTCGGCCGTCTTCCTGCAGCAGGCGCGCGCGGCCTGTTCGTTGCCGGTGCTGCGCAAGGACTTCATGATCGACGAGTACCAGATCGTCGAGGCACGGGCGCTGGGCGCCGACTGCATCCTGCTCATCGCCGCCTGTCTGGACGACGCGCTGATGGCCGACCTGGAAACCGCGGCGCAGGCGCTGGGCCTGGCGGTGCTGGTGGAAGTGCACGACGGTGCCGAGCTCGACCGCGCACTGCGCCTGAAGACACCGCTGCTGGGCATCAACAACCGCAACCTGCGCAGCTTCGAGGTCACGCTGGACACCACGCTGGCCCTGCTGCCGCGCGTGCCGGCGGATCGGCTGCTCGTCACCGAGTCGGGCATCCTGGCGCAGACCGACGTGCAGCGCATGCGTGCGGCCGGGGTGCACGCCTTCCTGGTGGGCGAGGCGTTCATGCGTGCTGCCGACCCCGGGGCCGCACTGGCCGAACTGTTCGCCTGATGGGTGGGCCCCACTTCCAGCCCTGTGCGGGCGCCCGGACGGGATTCGTCTTCATCTGCCCGGGCCGCTTCGAGGCGGCTCGCGGCTACCCTTGTGCGGCGGGCACCGGCGCCAACCTGGCGCGCGCCTTGCTCGTCTTGAACGAACGCTTGCCGACGCACTTCCCGAGCCCACTTCGGGATCAGTATGTGATCGCTAACTCCTGGAGCGGGGTCGAATATCCGGCACTCACGCAGCGTTCGGTGCCGACACTGGGCGAAGTGCTGGAGGCCGGCAACCTGGACCGCTTGGCCGCCGAGATCGCCTCGCTGGAAGCCATCGTGGCCTGCGGCGCCCATGCGCATGCCGCCGTGCAGGCGCTGGCCGAGCGTGGTGCCATCCGGGCCCGGCTGGCTTGCGCGCGCCACCTGAGCCAGCGCTCGGTCAACATGATTGCCGGTGCGTCGGACACGCCGGGCCGCATCCGGGCCTGGTGCGATGGAGTCGTTGCCCAGCTTCTGCAGCCGGCTTGATCGGCCCCTGGCCGGGCAGGGAAACCAGCCCGCGGCACCGTGTTATAGTCACAGGCTCTCCGGAGGGGTGCCCGAGTGGCTAAAGGGGGCAGACTGTAAATCTGTTGGCTTACGCCTACGGTGGTTCGAATCCACCCTCCTCCACCAGAGATATCGACAGACAAACCTGAGCGGTTGTGCCAAGCGGGAGTAGTTCAATGGCAGAACCCTAGCCTTCCAAGCTAA
>JAABPT010000333.1 GCA_011391855.1 Burkholderiales bacterium | reverse complement strand
CGCGCGACCGGCCGCACGAGCCCGGCGGTGCTGCTGCGCTGCACGGTCTCGCCGTCGATGGCCACACTGAGCTCCAGCGCGTCGGGGTCAGGCACCAGCGCACGGGCGACGATCGCCGGGCCCATCGGGCAGAAACCATCACGGCACTTGAAGCGCATCGAGGGCCGATAGACCGACGCATGCGGCACGCTGATGTCGTTGACGACCGTGTAGCCCGCCACGAAGGCCAGCGCCTCGGATTCGGCGACGCGCGAGGCCGTTCGCCCGATCACGACGCCCAGCGTGGCGCCCATCTCCAGTTCAGCGGCGTCAGCGGGCACGACCACCGGCACGCGATGGCCGATGACGGTGTTGCGCGGCTTGATGTACAGGATGGGGGCCTTCGGCGGAGCCTTGTACGGTGCGGCGTGGACCTGGTCGCCCAGCGCGGCCAGCGCGTCGCGGTGGTTCAGCAACGTGCCGTAGACCGTGCCTCGGGTGGGTGGCAGGAAGGCCAGCCTTTGGCCAGTGGTCGCGGCCAGCGCCTGCCACTGTTCGACCGACCGCTCGGTGGCCAGCGGCTCGCCTTGCGGGTGCGCCAGCGCCTGTTCCAGCATGAAGATCATCGGGGGTCCTCCGTTCTAGCGCTCAGGCGTTCAGGCGTTCAGGTGCACCAGCCACAGGGAGATGCCGGGCACCAGCAACAGCAGCACGATGCGCAGTAGGTCCGAAGCCAGGAAGGGCATCACGCCCTTGGCGGTCTCGATGTAGGGCGTGTCCCTGGCGAGCTTCTGGATGATGAACAGGTTCATGCCCAGCGGCGGGTGCACGAGGCCGATCTCGACCACCATCAGCGCCAGGATGCCGAACCAGACCGACTTGTCCACCGCCGGCATGCCGTGGAAGTCGAGCCCCATCACCACCGGGTAGAAGATCGGGATCGTGAGCAGGATCATCGCCAGCGAATCCATCACGCAGCCGAGCAGAACATAGATGATGAGGATGGCCGCCATCACCAGCATCGGTGCCAGCCCGCTGTCCTTGACCCAGTTGGCCAGTTCGCCCGGCAGCTGCGTGATCGCCAGGCCGGCGTTGAGCACGTCGGCACCGAGCAGCACCATGTAGATCATCGCCGTTGCATGGGCAGTGCCGATGATGCTGGCGCGCAGCCCCGGCCAGCGCATGCCGCCGCGCAGGAAGGCCAGCACGCCGCAGGCCGCCGCGCCGATCGACGCCGCCTCGGTCGGGTTGGCCCAGCCGCCGTAGATGCCGACGATGACGACCAGGAATACGCCGACCACCGGCAGCACCTCGACCACCGAGGCCAGGCGCTGTGACCAGCTGGCCCTGTCGCCGGCGGGGCCGGCACCGGGGTCGAGGGTGACGATCAGGCGGATCACGATCATGTAGCCCAGCGTCGCGATCAAGCCCGGGATCACCGCAGCGACGAACAGCTTGCCGATCGATTCCTGCGTCAGCACCGCATAGATCACCAGCGGCACCGACGGCGGGATCAGGATGCCCAGCGTGCCGGCTGCGGCCAGCGTGCCGGTGGCGAGCCGCCCCGAATAGCCATGAGCGCGCAGTTCGGGCAGCGCCACCTGGCCCATCGTCGCCGCCGTGGCCAACGACGAGCCGCAGATGGCGCCGAAGCCCGCGCAGGCACCGGTGGCGGCCATCGCCAGGCCGCCGCGGAAGTGGCCGATGAAGGCCGCGGCGCAGCGAAACAAGGACTTCGACAACCCGCCGTTGGTGGCGAACTGGCCCATCAGCATGAACAGCGGAATGACCGCCAGGTCGTAGTTGGAGAGGCGGGCGTAGGCGACGTTGTTCAGCGTGAACAGCAGCGCGTTGAACTCACCATGGTTCATGGCCAGAAACGCCGCCGAGCCGGCGAAGAACATGCCGATGCCGACGTGGATGCGGAATACCAGCAGGCACATCAGGCAGGCGAAGATCGTCAGGCCTATGGTCATGCCACTCATGCCACTCATGCCGCTCACGATGCGCCCCCCATCGTTCCCTGCAGCGCGCGGCCGGTGCGATAGAGGCCGCACAGTGCCAGCAGCGCGAAGCTCGGCACCAGCAGCGCCACCGGCAGCCACATCGGCACGGTGAGCAAGGTCGACACTTCGCCCGACGAAAAGCCGTCGATCGCAGCCAGCGACGTGCGCCACGTGATGAGCACGGCGGCGACGGTCAGCAGCCCATGCGCCGCCGTGTCGAGCACCGCCCGGCCGCGATCGCTCATCCAGCCCGTCAGGGCGTCGACCTTGACGTTGTGGTCGTACAGCTCGCACAGCGGCAGGAAGGCAGCCGCACCGACGGCGGCACCCATCTGCATCAGCTCGACATCGCCCTGCACCGGCGCTGCGAACAGCTTGCGCCCGACGATGGAGACGATCGACATCACGATCAGCGCGCAGAAGGTCAGCCCGCCCAGCATCGTGAACCCGGTCGCCACGCGGTCGAGCAGCCGCCCGACCCCCTGCCGTGGCACCAGTTCAGTGGTGCCCCCACGTTCGATGACTTCAGCCATGGTGTGAATTTCCGGGGGGTGGGAGTGATGGGTAGCGGGGAACCGGATCACTTCATGTACTTGATACCGATGGCCCGAACCTCCTTGACCAGCGCCGCACCGTCCAGACCCTTCGCCGCCACGTCCCTGGCCCATTCCACCTCGACCGATGCCGACACCTTGCGCATCGCCTCGTAGTCCTCGGGCTTGACGGTGAGGGTCTTGTTGCCGGCGTCGCTGGCGATCCGGCGGCCGTCGACGATGGCCTTGTCCCAGGCCGCGCCGGCCAGTTCCACCAGGGCGCGCCCGCTTGCCTTGTCGAGCACGGCCCGCAGGTCCGGCGCAAGGCCGTCGTACCGGGCCTTGTTCATCAGCATCACCAGCGGGTTCTGGGTGAACGCCGCTTGGTCGGCCGGGCCCTGCATGTGGTACTTCGTCACTTCCTGCAGCTTGACCGCGGGCACGAGTTCCCAGGTGGCCATCGCGCCATCGACCACGCCCTTGGCGACGGCTTCGGTGATCTGCGCCGGGGGCATGTTGACCGGCGCACCGCCGAGCGC
>JAABPT010000343.1 GCA_011391855.1 Burkholderiales bacterium | reverse complement strand
CTGGGGCTACGACGAGACCGTGCCGGAACTGGCCGGCGGCCGCGAGCGACCCATCGTCGTGGTCTGCCGCTCGGGCCTGCGCTCGGTGCTGGCAGCCGACGCCATGCAGCAGATGGGATTTGCCGACGTCGTTTCGCTGAAGACGGGCGTGCGTGGCTGGAACGACTTCGAGCAGCCGCTGGTGGACGGCAGCGGCCGGCCCGTGGATACCGACACCGCCGAACCCTTGCTGGCGGCGCGCGTGCGCGCGGAGCAACTGCGCCCGCGCTGAATCGGCTTGACGCGGCCGGGAAAGCCGCCCTTCGCTTGACAGCCGTCAACCCAGGCGCCAGCCAAGAGCCCATTCCGCCCCCAAGGCCGGCATGATGCAAGCGGCCCGGCGCCGGGCCGCTTGCGCGGCGGGTGTCCGTGCGGCAATCACCATGCCTGCTCCAGCCCTCATCGCAACACCGACATCCGCGCCCGCCCACGAAGCCGGGGCGTCGGCGCTGCTGGCGGTCGTCGAAGCCACTCTGCGCGACCTGCATCCCGGCGCCAGCGACCTGCCGCCGGTGTCGCTGGCCAGCGTGCTGGACCAGGACCTCGGCTTCGACAGCCTGGCGCGCATGGAGTTGCTGCTGCGCGCCGAACATGCCTTCGGTGTCGACTTGCCGGCCGAAACGCTGCAGCGCGCCGAGACGGTGGCCGACCTGTGGAATGCCGTGCAGCAAGGCCGGTCGCGCGGCGGCCCGGCCATCGCCACCGACACGGCCCTGGCCCGTGCACCGCAACCGTTTGCCGTGCAGGGTCCGCCAGCCGCGCCCGCCGACCTGTTCGCAGGCGAACCCGCCGAGGCCACGACGCTGCTCCAGGTGCTGGACTGGCATCTGGCGGCCCACCCTGAGCAAACGCAAATCGTGGTGCTGGCCGAAGACGGCGAACAGGCCATCACCTACCGCCAGCTCGCCGAGGCGTCGGCGGCGGTGGCCGCCGGCCTGCAGCGCGCCGGAGTGGTGCCGCGCCAGAGTGTGGCCCTCATGCTGCCCACCTGCGCCGACTATTTCAGCGCCTATTTCGGCATCCTGCGCGCCGGCGCTATTCCCGTGCCGATCTATCCCCCGGCACGCGCCTCTCAGCTGGAAGACCATGTGCTGCGGCACACCGGCATCCTGTCCAATGCGCAGGCCGTGCTGATGGTGACGGTGGCCGAAGCCATGCCGGTGGCGCGGCTGCTGCAGGCACGCGTGCCAGGGCTGCGCCATGTGCTGACGCCACAGCAACTGGCGCTGCCCGGCGCGGTGCCAGAGCCCGTTGCGGTGCGCGGCGACGACATCGCCTTCATTCAGTACACCTCGGGCAGCACCGGCAACCCCAAGGGCGTGGCGCTCACGCACGCCAACCTGCTGGCGAACATGCGCGCCATGGCGCATGCCATCGAGGCCACGCCGCGCGACGTCTTCGTGAGTTGGCTGCCGCTGTACCACGACATGGGCCTCATCGGCGCCTGGCTGGCGCCGCTGTACGTGGGATTCCCGCTGGTGGTGATGTCGCCGCTGCTCTTTCTTTCGCGGCCGCTGCGCTGGCTGCAGGCTGTTCACCGCTGGCGCGGCACGCTCTCGGCCGGGCCGAATTTCGCCTACGAGCTGTGCCTGAAGCGCGTGGCCGACGCCGACCTGGCCGGCCTGGACCTGAGCTGCTGGCGCCTGGCCTTCAACGGCGCCGAGGCCGTGAGCCCGGACACCGTGCGCCGCTTCAGCGAACGTTTTGCCGCCTGCGGCCTGGCGCCCGAGGTCATGGCGCCGGTCTACGGCCTGGCCGAATGTTCGGTGGGCCTGCTGTTCCCGCCGCTGGGCCGCGTGGCGCCCATCGACACCATCCAGCGCGAGCCCTTCACACGCGAGCGCCGCGCCGTGCCGGCCGACCCCGGCGATGCCACGGCGCTGCGCTTCGCGGCCTGCGGCTCGCCGCTGCCCGGGCATGCCGTGCGGCTGGTAGGCGACGACGGGCAGGACGTGCCCGAACGTGTGGAGGGCCGGCTCTGGTTCCGCGGCCCTTCGGCCACGCACGGCTACTTCCGCAACCCAGAGCAGACCGCCACGCTGTTCCACGACGGCTGGCTGGACAGTGGCGACCGCGCCTACCGGGCGGGTGCCGACATCTTCATCACCGGCCGCGTGAAGGACATCGTGATCCGCGGCGGGCGCAACCTGTACCCGCAGGAAGTCGAGGAGGCGGTGGGCCAGGTGCCGGGCGTACGCAAGGGCTGCGTGGCGGTCTTTGGCCGCCCCGACCCGGCCACCGGCACCGAGCGCCTGGTGGTGCTGGCCGAGGCGCGCCCGTTGGCCGAGGGCACGCGCGCCGCCTTGCGCGACGCGGTGGCCAAGGCGGTGGTGGCGGCCATCGGCGAGCCGCCCGACGAGGTGGTGCTGGCGCCGCCGCACACGGTGCTGAAGACCTCCAGCGGCAAGGTGCGGCGATCGGCCTGCCGCGAGCTGGTGGAGTCGGGCGCCATCGGCAGCTCGGCGCCGAGTGCTTTGCGCCAGTGGCTGCGGCTGGCCCGCGGCGCGTTGGCACTGCGGCTGCGCGCGGCGGTGGTGGCCGTCGGCCGCGCACTCTACGGCGCTTGGGCCACGTCGCTCTTCCTGCCCACGGCCACCCTGACCTGGCTGCTGACGGCGATGACGCGGCAACCCGCCGCCGCGTGGGCGCTGGGTCACCGCGTGGCGCCGGCACTGCTGCGCGCCATCGGCGTGCCGTTTGCGGTGAGCGGCCTGCAGCACCTGCCCGCGGGGCCTTGCGTGCTGGTCTGCAACCATGGCAGCTATCTGGATGGCGTGCTGCTGGTCGCGGCACTGTCGCGGCCCTTCGTCTTCGTGGCCAAGCGCGAACTGCAGCGGCAATTCGTCGCCGGCACCTACCTGCGGCGGCTGGGCACCGAATTCGTGGAACGCTTCGAGGCACGACAAAGCGTGGCCGACGCCGAGCGCCTGGCCGGCGTGGTGCGCCAGGGCCGATCTCTGGCCGTCTTTCCCGAAGGCACCTTCGTCGCCCGGCCCGGCCTGCTGCCCTTCCACCTGGGCGCCTTCATGGCCGCGGCGCGCGCCGGCGTGCCGGTGGTGCCGGTGGTCATCCGTGGCCACCGCGAACTGCTGCCCGCCGGCCGCTGGTGGCCGCGGCGTGCGGCGCTGCAGGTCACGGTGCACGAGGCGATTCCGCCACCCGCCCAAACCGACGACCTGTTCGCCGGCTCGGCCCGGCTGCGCGAGGCGGCGCGCCGCGTCATCGCCGCCGGTGCAGAAAGCCCCGCTGCAGGGCCGGAGGCCGAGGACGGAGCATGATGCCGCTCGTGATACCTCTATCCGTTCTCGATCTCGCCCCCATCGTGGAAGGCAGCGACGCCGCCACGGCCTTGCGCAACAGCCTGGACCTGGCCCGCCACGCCGAAGCCTGGGGCTACCGCCGCTACTGGGTGGCCGAGCACCACAACATGGACGGCGTGGCCAGTTCGGCCACTGCCGTGCTGGTTGGGCACATCGCCGGCGGCACCAAGACCATCCGCGTCGGCTCGGGCGGCGTGATGCTGCCGAACCACGCGCCGCTGGTGGTGGCCGAGCAGTTCGGCACCCTGGCCACGCTGTACCCGGGCCGCATCGACCTGGGCCTGGGCCGCGCGCCGGGCACCGACCGGCTGACCATGCGTGCGCTGCGCCGCCATCTGGCCAGCGAAGAGGAAGAAGGGTTTCCGCGCGACGTAATGGAGTTGCAGGCCTACCTGGGCGACGGCGGCCCGGAGCAGCCGGTGCGTGCCATTCCCGGCCTCGGCACGCACGTGCCGATCTGGCTGCTGGGCTCCAGCCTGTACAGCGCGCAACTGGCGGCCCATCTGGGCCTGCCCTTCGCCTTCGCCTCGCACTTCGCGCCCGACATGCTGTTGCAGGCGCTGGAGGTCTACCGCAGCACTTACCGGGCTTCCGAACGCTGGCCAAAGCCGCACGCGATGGTCGGCGTGAACGTGGTCGCCGCCGACAGCGACGAAGAGGCGGCGCGGCTCTTCACGTCGATCCAGCAGCGGTTCCTGGGCATGCAGCGCGGCCAGCGCGGACCGCTGCCGCGGCCCATCTCGCCGGCCGCGATGGATGCGCTGTGGACACCGCAGGAAGAGGCCAGCGTTCAGCGCATGTTGGCGGCCACCGCGGTGGGCTCACCGGCCACGGTGCGGCGGCAGTTGGACGCCATCGGCGAGCAGACGGCCGCCGACGAACTGATCGTTGCCGGCGCCATGCACGACCACGCGGCGCGGCTGCGGTCCTACGAGTTGCTGGCGGGGTTGCAGAGGCGTTGATGGGGTCGAGCGGTCGTGCCCTGGCTGGGGTGCTGTGGCGCGGATGCATTGCCGGGTCCCGGCCCGGCAAAGCGTCCTCACCTCGGTCGCGACCGAAGGCCCTTTCGCAGGCATCATCGAGGAATCGTCCGTCACATTCCAAAACTGCCATGTCCACAAGCAAACTCGTCACCCTGCGCAAGATCGACACCGTCAAGACCGTCGGCGACCATGAAGTGCTGGTCATCGACGGCGCCGAGATCAGCGACTTCCACTCGGTGCGCGAAGCCTTCCACGCCGGCGAATACTGCGTGATGGTTCAGGCCGGCGTCAGCCTGCCGGCCAATGTCACCCGCGGCTGGGTGGCCACGCCACGCACGGCAGCCGTCCGCCTGTACCCGCTGGACCTGTTCCCCGAGGTGCAGGAAGCGATGATGATGCTGATGCACGACCACGACGGGTTCACGACCGAGGACTACCTGCAGATCCGCGACACCGACTTCGCCAGCCGCGTCGGCGTCAAGCCTGCAGCCTGATGCGCTGACGAGCGTGAGCGGTCAGTCCACGAAGAAGTCGGGGATGAAATTCTTCGTTCCCGGCACCATGGCGTACTTGTCCAAGTCGTGCACGCCGTGCCTTTGCAGCAATTCGTCGTCGATGAAGAACTGACCCGTGGTGCTCTTCGCTTCGCTGGTCAGGATCCACCACGCGGCGTCGGCCAGGATCTCGGGCTTGCGGCACAGGTTCAGGTCCACGCCGGGGATCATCTGCATCGCCGCGGTGGCGATGGCCGTGCGCGGCCACAGGCTGTTCACCGCAATGCCCAGCGGGCGGAATTCGCCGGCGTGGCCCAGCGTGCATTCGCTCATTCCGTACTTGGCCATGGTGTAGGCGACATGGCCCTTGAACCAGTGCTCGCGCATGGAAAGCGGCGGACTCATGTTCAGCACGTGCGGGTTGCGCCCGGCCTTCGCACTCTTGATCAGTTCCGGCAGGCAGGCCTGCGTGCAGCAATAGGTGCCGCGCACGTTGACGCCGAACATGAGGTCGAAGCGCTTCATCGGCGTCGCCGGCGTGGGCGTGAGGCTGATCGCGCTGGCGTTGTTGACCAGGATGTCGATGCCGCCGAAACGCGCCACCGCGGCCTGCACCGCGGCGGCCACGGCGATTTCGTCGCGGATGTCGGTGGGCACCGGCAGCGCCTGGCCGCCGGCGGCCTCGATCTCGGCGGCGGCGCTGAACAGCGTGCCCGGCAGCTTGGGGTTGGGCTCGGTGGTCTTGGCCAGGATCACGATATTGGCGCCGTCGGCGGCGGCACGCTTGGCAATGGCCAGGCCGATGCCGCGGCTGGCACCGGTGATGACGAGGGTCTTGCCTTGCAGGCTGCGGGTCATGCGGTGATCTCCTGGGAAAGGTTCGGCCACACGGTGGTGGCGATGTGCTGCGCGATGGTGCCGGCGCAGTAGCGGTAGACCGGTTCGCCGGGGTGGAAACCATCGCTGGCCATGCTGGCGCGGTCCAGCGGCATGTGCATGTCCACGCACGATACGTCGCCCCGCGTGGCGGCCCAGTCCACCAGCGCCGCGTTGTGGCGATGCGCGTCCGCGCCTGCCACCCAGCGCAGCGGTTGCGGCAGGCCCGGGAAGGCGTGAATCGGCGGCAGCGGCGCAAACACCACGTGCTGCACGCCCAGCCCATTGCGCAGCCAGTTGGCCAGCGCAGCACGCGCGGCCACGGCGCGGTGCGACGGGACCTGGTCGACGACGTCGTTGACACCGGTCACCACCACTGCCAAATCGGCCTGTTCCGGCGGCTCAGTGCGCAGCAACTGCAGCGTCTGCTGCGTGGTCAGGCCGGAACGCGCCAGCAGCTGCCAGCGCACGCGCACGCCGGCCGCGTTCGCCAGCCGCGCCGCCAGTTGTGCCGCCAGGGCCTGGCGCTGCGTCACCACGCCCACGCCGGCAGCCGACGAATCGCCCGCGATCAGCAGCCGCAGCAGCGGTCCACGGCCCGCTTCGCCGCGCCGCGCGCCGCCGGCCTCGGGCAGGCGCGGCAGCCGCGCGCGCGTGGCCACGGCCTGCGCCACGAGCAGCGGGCTGATGGCGAGCTTGAGCGTCAGCGACATGGTGATGTTCAGAATTTCGAGAAGTCGGGCGGGCGTTTCTGGAAGAAGGCCTGGAACGCTTCCATGGCCTCGGGGCTGCGCAGGCGGCGGGCGAAGAGTTCGCCTTCGGTGCGGATGGTCTGCAGGACCAGTTCGTGCTGCGGCCCGCGCATCAGCTGCTTGGCCTCGCGCACGGCGCCGGGCGGCAACTGGTTGAAGCGCTCGGCCACGCGGCGCGCGTGATTCACCACCTCGACGGCCGGCAGCACGGCATTGGCGATGCCGCACTCCACCGCCTGTTCGGGCGTGAAGGGGTCGCCCAGCAGCAGCTTCTCGGCCGCGCGGCGGTGGCCCATGAGTTGCGGCACGACCAGGCTGGAGGCGAACTCCGGCACCAGGCCCAGCGCCACGAAGGGCATGGCCAGGCGTGCTTCGTCGGAGACGTAGACGAAGTCGCAATGCAGCAGCATCGTGGTGCCGATGCCGATGGCCGCGCCAGTGACCGCGGCCACCACCGGCTTGTCGCAATCCAGCAGCGCGCGCATGAAGCGGAACACCGGCGAATCCATGGCGTCGCTGCCCTGCCCCGGCGCGCGCTTCATGAAGTCCTCGATATCGTTGCCCGAGGTGAAGATGCCCGGCTGGCCGGTGATGAGCACCGCGCGCACGGCCGCGTCTTGGCGCGCCGCCACCAGCGCGTCGGTCATGGCCTGGTACATGGCCACGGTGAGCGCATTCTTCTTCTCGGGGCGCGCGATCTCGATGGTGGCCACGCCGTTCAGCGTGGCGGTCTTGATGCTCATGAAGATTCCTTCAAACGGCTTCGATGATGCCGGCGGCGCCTTGGCCCATGCCCACGCACATGGTCACCATGCCGTATTTCAGCTTGTGCCGGCGCAATGCATGCGCCACGGTGGCGGCTCGGATGGCGCCGGTGGCGCCCAGCGGGTGGCCCAGCGCGATGGCGCCGCCCATCGGATTGACCTTGCTCGCGTCCAGACCCAGGGTGTTGATGACGGCCAGTGCCTGCGCGGCGAAAGCCTCGTTGAGTTCGATCCACCCCATGTCGGCCAGCGTCAGGCCGGCGGAGCGCAACGCGGCGGGAATGGCCTCGATGGGGCCGATGCCCATGATCTCGGGCGGCACGCCGCGCACCGCGAAGCTGACGAAGCGCGCCAGCGGTTTCAGGTCGTACTGCCGGCAGGCCCTTTCGCTGGCCACGATCAACGCGCCGGCGCCGTCGCTGGTCTGGCTGCTGTTGCCGGCGGTGACGCTGCCCTTGGCGGCGAAGACGGGCCGCAGTTTCGCCAGCCCTTCGAGCGAGGTGTCGGGGCGCGCACCTTCGTCCAGGTTGACCGTGCGCGTCTTCGTGCCCACTTCGCCAGTGGCCAAGTTCGGAAAGCGCTCGACCACCTCCACCGGCGTCATCTCGTCGCCGAACTCGCCGTCGGCCATGGCCTTGACGGCCTTCTGGTGCGACGCCAGCGCAAATGCGTCCTGGTCTTCGCGGCTCACCTTCCACTGCGCCGCCACCTTCTCGGCGGTGAGGCCCATGCCGTAGGCGATGCCGACGTTTTCGTCCTTCGCAAACACCTCGGGGTTGAACGACGGCTTGTTGCCGCCCATCGGCACCAGGCTCATGCTCTCGGCGCCGCCGGCGATCATGACCTCGGCCTCGCCGACGCGGATGCGGTCGGCGGCCATGGCCAGCGCGGTGATGCCGCTGGCGCAGAAGCGGTTGACGGTGACGCCGCCCACCGAATGCGGCAGTCCTGCCAGCACCATGGCGGCACGCGCCATGTTCATGCCCTGCTCGCCTTCGGGGAAGCTGCAGCCGATGATGGCGTCCTCGATGGCCTTCGGGTCCAGCGTCGGCACCTGCGCCAGCGCACTGCGCACGGCAGCCACCAGCAGGTCGTCGGGCCGCGTATTGCGGAAATAGCCGCGCCCGCTCCTGCCAATGGGCGTGCGCGTGGCGGCAACGATGTAGGCGTCTTGCACTTGTCTGCTCATGATCAGTTCCTTACGGGTTTGCCGGTCTGCAGCATGCCCATGATGCGTTCCTGGGTCTTGGGGTGGTCCAGCAGCGAGCAGAAGCGCTCGCGTTCCATGGCCATCAGGTATTCCTCGTTCACCAGCGAGCCGGCGTCGACGTCGCCGCCGCACACCACTTCGGCGATCAGCGTGCTGATGTGGAAGTCGTGCGCGCTGATGAAGCCGCCGTCGCGCATGTTGGCGAGCTGGCCCTTGATGGTGGCGATGGCCGATCGGCCCGCGGCCGGGAAGACGGCCCTGCGCGGTGGCCGGTAGCCGCTGTCGTGCATCGCCCTGGCCTGCGTGAGGGCGACGAACAGCAGTTCGTCCTTGTGCGGCACGATGATGTCGCTGTCCAGCAGGTAGCCGAGCTTGCGCGATTCGATGGCGCTGGTGCCGACCTTGGCCATGGCCGCATTCGTGAAGCCGTCGGTGGCGAATTTCATGATGTCGGCGTTGGCGTTGCCCGCTGCGGCCATTTCAGCGGCGCGACGCGCCACATAGGTGAGGCCGCCGCCCGCGGGAATCAGGCCCACGCCCACTTCCACCAGACCCACATAGGTCTCCATCGCCGCCACGCGGCGGGCGCAATACAGGGCGATCTCGCAGCCGCCGCCCAGGGCGATGCCGCGCATCGCGGCCACCACGGGCACCTGGGCATAGCGCACCCGCAGCATGGTGTCCTGCAGCTGCTTGACCACTGGCTTGATGCCCTTGGAACCCTGCTTCATGAACACCGGCATCAGGCTCTCGAGGTTGGCGCCGGCCGAGAAGACATCGTCGGGCGACCAGATCACCACGCCCTTGTACGACGCTTCGGCGAGTTCCACCGCCTTGGCCAGGCCCTCGACGACACCGGTGCCGATGAGGTGCAGCTTGCAGGTGATGCTGGCGATGAGCACCTCGCCGTCCAGCGTCCACAGACGCATCTCGTCGTTCTTGAAGAGTTCGGTGCCGCTCTTCAGCGGATCGGCCGCGCCCGCGCCCAGCACGTTCTCGGGGAAATACTGGCGGCAGTAGATGGCCAGCGAACTGCGCGGCACATACGCCTGCTTCGACGGGCTCCACGAGCCCTCGGGCGTGTGCACTCCCGTGCGACCGTCGAACACCCAGGCCGGCAGCGGCGCGCGGCTCAGCGCCTTGCCAGAGTCGATGTCCTCCTTCACCCAGGCCGCCACCTGCTGCCAGCCGGCGTCCTGCCACAGCTCGAACGGGCCCTGCTTCATGCCGAAGCCCCAGCGCATGGCGAAGTCCACGTCGCGCGCGGTCTCGGCAATGGTCTCCAGGTGCACGGCCGCGTAATGGAAGGCGTCGCGCAGGATCGCCCACAGGAATTGCGCTTGCGGGTTGCTGCTCTCGCGCAGCAGCTTCAGCCGCTCGGCGGCCGGCTTCTTGAGCATGCGCTCCACGATGGGCTCGGCCTTGCCGCCGGCCGGCACGTAGTCGGCCTTGGCCGGGTCCAGGCGCAGGATGTCCTTGCCGACCTTCTTGAAGAAGCCGGCGCCGGCTTTCTGCCCCAAGGCACCCTTGGCGATCAAGGCCTGCAGCACCGGCGGCGTGGCGTAGCTGGCGAAGAACGGGTCATCCTGCAGGTTGTCCTGCAGCGTCTTGATGACATGCGCCATGGTGTCCAGCCCCACCACGTCGGCGGTGCGGAAGGTGCCGCTGCTGGCGCGGCCCAGCTTCTTGCCGGTGAGGTCGTCGACCACGTCGTAGGAAAGACCGAAAGTCTCGGCTTCCTTGATGGTGGCCAGCATGCCGGCAATGCCCACGCGGTTGGCGATGAAGTTCGGCGTGTCCATCGCCCGCACCACGCACTTGCCCAGGCCGGTTGTGACGAAGGCTTCCAGTTCGTCCAGCACCTCGGGCCGGGTGGCCGGCGTATTGATCAGCTCCACCAGCGCCATATAGCGCGGCGGGTTGAAGAAGTGGATGCCGCAGAAGCGCGGCCGGATCGATTCGGGCAGCGCCTCACTCAGTTTCGTGATCGACAAGCCCGACGTATTGCTGGCCACGATGGCATGCGGGGCCAGTGCCGGGGCGATCTTCTGGTACAGGTCGAGCTTCCAGTCCATGCGCTCGGCGATGGCCTCGATGACGAGGTCGCATTCACCCAGCAGCGCCAGGTGTTCCTCGTAGTTCGCCTGCTGGATGAATGCCGCGTCCTCCGGCACCCCCAACGGCGACGGCTTGAGCTTCTTCAACCCTTCCACGGCGCGGGTGACGATGCCATTTTTCGGGCCGTCTTTCGCCGGCAGGTCGAACAGGACCACCGGCACCTTGCAGTTGACCAGATGGGCGGCGATCTGCGCACCCATGACGCCGGCGCCGAGCACGGCGACCTTGCGGACTTGAAATCGATTCACGTTTGCTCCTGTTGCGTCACTCGACGCGGATCCATTGCTGGTTGCGGAAGAAGAACCCGATGAAACCGCGGACTTCCAGCGCCTTGCCGCCGTCCTTGGGTGTCATGCGCACCTTGTAGGTCTTGCCGTTGTTGGGGTCGAGGATGGTGCCGCCGTCCCAGTGCGGTTCGTCGGCGTTCTTCTTCACGCCTTCGACGATGGTCATGCCCAGCACCTTCTGGCCTTTGCGTGCCTCTTCGCACTTGTCGCAAACCGAGTCCTGCTTGGCGGGGTCGACGATCTTCTCGATGCGGCCGCTCAGCACACCGGCGCTTTCGGTGATGCGCACGAGGCTCCTTTCCTGCTTCGTCTCGTCGTCGATGGTCTTCCACAGCCCCACTGGCGTGGCCTGCGCGAAGGCACCGCCGGCGGCACCTGCGATCGTCAAGGCGCAAAGGATGCGCTTCATGCCTGTCTCCTTGGTTGAAAGCGGAAAGTGTGAAAGCGAAAAACACCAGACTCTAGAACAGCGCCTCGTCCATGGCCATCAGCGGCGCCACGCCGCTGCGCGCGCTGCGCATCAGGCCCGACGTCTCGGGCAGCAGCTTGGCGAAATAGAAGCGCGCCGTGTGCAGCTTGGCGGTATAGAACGGATCACCGCCGCCCTGCTTCGCCAGCGCCACCTTGGCCATGCGGGCCCAGAAATAGGCGAACACCAGGTGGCCGCAGATGCGCAGATAGTCCACCGCCGCGCCGCCCACTTCGTCGGCATTGGCGAAGGCCTTCATGCCCAGTTCGGTGGTCAGCTTGGTGACCTTGTCGCCCAGGTCGGCCAGCGGGTTGACGAATTCCTGCATCGCCTCGTCGGTTCCCTCTTCTTCCACGAATTCGGCGATCAGGCGGCCGAACTTCTTCAGCCGCGCGCCGTTGTCGCCCAGCACCTTGCGGCCCAGCAGGTCCAGCGCCTGGATGGTGTTGGTGCCCTCGTAGATCATATTGATGCGGGCGTCGCGCACGTACTGCTCCATGCCCGCGCTCTTGATATAGCCGTGGCCGCCGTAGACCTGCATGCAGTGGCTGGTGGCGAGCCAGGCGTTGTCGGTGAGGAAGGCCTTGACGATGGGCGTGAGCAGCGCCACCTCGTCGGCACAGGCCTTGCGCTCGTCTTCGTCGTCGGAAGACAACTCCTTGTCGATGAGCAGCGCGATGTAGATCGCCAGCGCGCGGCCGCCTTCGGCGTAGGCGCGCGCGGTGAGCAGCATCTTGCGCACGTCGGGGTGCACGATGATGGGGTCGGCCGGCTTGTCGGTCGCCTTGGGGCCCGACAGGCTGCGCATCTGCAGGCGGTCCTTCGCGTAGGCCACGGCATTCTGGTAGGCCACTTCGGTGAGGCCCAGGCTCTGGTTGCCCACACCCAGGCGCGCCGCGTTCATCATCACGAACATGGCGTTCAGGCCCTTGTGCGGCTGACCCACCAGCGTGCCCACGGCGCCGTCGAGGTCGATCTGGCAGGTGGCACTGGCATGGATGCCCATCTTGTGCTCCAGCGCGGTGCAGAAGATGGGGTTGCGCTCGCCCATGCTGCCGTCGGCCTTGACCAGGAACTTGGGCACCACGAACAGGCTGATGCCCTTGCTGCCGGCCGGTGCGTCGGGCAGGCGCGCCAGCACCAGGTGGATGATGTTGGGTGCCAGGTCGTGTTCACCGGCGCTGATGAAGATCTTCTGCCCCGTGAGCCGGTAGGTGCCCGCGGGCGCGCCAGCCACCGGTTCGGCCTTGGTGCGCAACATGCCCAGGTCGGTGCCGCAGTGCGGCTCGGTCAGGCACATGGTGCCGGTCCATTCGCCGCTGGTCAGGCGCGGCAGGTAGGTGGCCTTTTGCTCCGGCGTGCCATGCGCCTTCAGGCATTCGTAGGCGCCGTGCGAGAGGCCGGGGTACATGGTCCAGGCCTGGTTGGCCGAATTCAGCATCTCATAGAAGCACTGGTTGACCACGATCGGCAGGCCCTGGCCGCCAAATTCGGGGTCGGCCGAGAGCGCCGGCCAGCCACCTTGCACATACTGGTCGTAGGCGTCCTTGAAGCCGTTGGGGGCGTGCACCTCGTGCGTGGCCTTGTCGAGGGTGCAGCCCTCGGCGTCGCCGCTGATATTGAGCGGAAACAGCACCTCGGCAGCGAATTTTCCGCCCTCTTCCAGCACCGCGTTGATGGTGTCGGTGTCGATCTCCGCGTGGCGCGGCATCTGCTTGAATTCGGCGCTGACGTCGAACAGTTCGTGCAGCACGAACTGCATGTCGCGCAACGGTGGGGTGTACTGGGCCATGGTGGACCTCCTGGTCAGACTGAAGATGGGGTGATGAAAGCGGAGAGAGCGGTTCAGCGGCGCGCGGCGCGCCCGCGTGCGGCGGGCGGTGCAGGCGCAGCCGTGGCCGCGCCGGCATCGGCCGCCATGCGGTAGTGGGAGAGCACGTGTTCGAAACCGGCGCGGGCGCGGTCCAGCGCGCCGGGCGTGCGCAGGAAGCGCGCATCGTGGTGCAGCGCCAGGATGAGGCCGTGCAGTTCGAACAGCATCTGGTCGGGGTCGGTGTCGGCGCGCAGGTGGCCGGCCTGGACGGCCAGGCGGATGGCGCGGGCCAGCGCCGCATGCCAGGCCAGCACCATGGAGGCCAGCGCGTCGCGCACCGGCCCGGGCCGGTCGTCGAATTCCACCGCGCCGCTGATGTAGATGCAGCCCGAGTCCACCTCCACCGACACGCGGCGCAGCCAGCGCTCGAACAGCGCGCGCAGCCGCGGCGCGCCGCGCGCTTCCTTGATGGCGGGAAAGAACACCTCTTCCTCAAAGCGGGCGTGGTATTCACGAATGACGGAGATCTGCAATTCCTCGCGCGAACCGAAGTGGGCGAAGACGCCCGACTTGCTCATCTGCGTGACGTCGGCCAGCGCCCCGATGGACAAGCCTTCCAGTCCCATGTGCGAGGCCAGGCCGAGGGCGGCTTCCAGGATCACGGAACGCGTCTGCTGGCCCTTGTGCAGGGCCTTGGGCAAAGGCCTGGGCAGCGGCCTTGGTGCAACGACGGCCTCGGGTGCGGGTTCGGTGGGCAAGGTCAAGGAACTCACTTAAATACGAACGTTCGTACTATTTTGCAGACTTCGAACGTGTGAACACCATCCATGCCGTGACTTTTTCTAGGGTCACCGTCCTAGATACCCCGGCCTGCGCCGAGATTCGCGGGTTAACCCGCAGCTTCATTCGGACTTCTCTGCCTCAGGCCGCCTTTCACGGCGATCGATTACGCTATGCCCATGGACGTGCTCCAGCTCGATATCTCGGGCCGCCCGCAGGCGTGGATCACCTCACGCGAGGCGGCCGTTCTGTATGCCAGCGACGCCGTGGCGTGGACGCTGGGCCAGGCCTTCCACGTCATGCGCGGCGGCTTTCAGCGCGCCACGGGGCAGCAGTCGCGCATCGAACTGCACCCCATCGTGGCCGTGCGCGGCGCCATGCCCAGCCGCGCCTGGCGCCAGCAGCCGGCGCTTTCGAACCACAAGTTGTTCGTGCGCGACCGCGGCGTCTGTGCCTACTGCGGCGACCGCTTCCACTTCGACGACCTCACGCGCGAGCACATCATGCCGGTGTCGCGCGGTGGGTTCGACAGCTGGATGAACTGCATCACCGCCTGCCGCGCCTGCAACGGCCGCAAGGGCAACCGCCTGCCCGAGGAAGCGCGTATGACGCTCCTGTACCTGCCCTACGTGCCCAGCCTGCACGAAGACATGATCCTGCGCGGCCGCCGCATCGTGGCCGACCAGATGGACTTCCTGCTTGCTTCCGTGCCGCGCTCCTCCAGGCTGCACGGTTGAAGGCGGCCGCGATGCGCATCACGGTCATGGGCACGGGCGGTGTGGGCGGCTATTTCGGCGCCCGGCTGGCACAGGCCGGGCAGGACGTGCACTTCGTCGCCCGCGGCCGGCAGCTGGCCGCGATTCGCGAACACGGCCTGCGCGTGGAAAGTCCGCGCGGCGACCTGCACCTGCGCGACGTGCAGGTCACCGACGACCCGGCCAGCATAGTCAGCACCGACCTCGTGATCTTCGGCGTCAAACTTTGGGACACAGAGGCCGCGGCCGCCGCCATCCGGCCGCTGGTAGGCGAAGACACGGCCGTGATCTCGTTCCAGAACGGCGTCGTCAAGGACGACATCCTGAAGCGCCTGCTCGGCGCGCGCGCGGTGGCCGGCGGCGTGGGGTATATCGCCGCCACCATCGCCGAGCCGGGCCTGATCCGGCACACAGGCGCGATGCAGAAGCTGGTCTTCGGCGAAGTCGACAGGCCGCCCAGCGAACGCCTGCGGCGCTTTGCCGACGCCTGCGCCGCCGCCGGCATCGACCATGAACTCAGCCCGCACATCCGCCGCACGTTGTGGGAGAAGTTCGTCTTCCTGGTCGGCCTGTCGGGCACCACGGCCACGGCGCGGGCGCCCATCGGCGCCATTCGCAGCCACCCGCAGTCGCGCGCCTTCCTGCGCGACCTGATGGCCGAGGTCGTGCACGTGGCGCGCGCCGAGGGCGTGGACCTGCCAGCCGAATTCGCGATCGACCGGCTGGCCTTCTGCGACCAGTTGCCGGCCACGATGACGTCGTCGATGCACCACGACCTGCAGCGCGGCAGCCGCCTCGAAGTACCCTGGCTGAGCGGCGACGTGGTCGCGCGCGGCCAGCGGCTGGGCGTGGCCACGCCCTGCAACCGCGCCGTCTTCGACATCCTGTCGGTGCACGCCGGCGGCGCCCTGCCCGCAACGGCCTAGCGGCGCGCCGGCGCAGCAGTTCAGACGAAGCGCGGGCCCAGGCGATCGACGCCGGTCGCGAGCCGGGTGCACGGACTTACAACCGCACCGCGCGCCAGGCCGCAAAGGTCGACGCCACCGACAGCACAGCGCAACCCACGATGACGGCGGCATAACTGCCGCTGGCGTCGAACACGCGCCCGGCCAGCCAGGGTCCGCCCAGGTTGCCCAGCGCAGCGCCGGTATACAGCGCGCCGATGATCGACGACACCGCACGCGCGCCGAACAAGTCCATGCACAGCGCCGGCATCAGCGAGACGATGCCGCCGTAGCTCAGGCCCATCCACAGCGCGAAGACCGCCAGTGCCGGGTAGCCGCCGGCCGCCAGCCACAGCCCCATGGACAGGCCCAGCGACGCCTGCACCAGCACCAGCGTCATGGGCCGCCCGACGCGGTCGGCCAGCGCGCCGATGGCGAAGCGCCCGGTCAGGCTGCCGATGCCGATGAGACCCACCAGGCCCACCGCCTGCGCGTCGGCCACGCCCAGGTCGCGCGCCGCCGCCGACAGGTGCGCGAAGGGAATGAACATGGCCGGAGCCGCCAGCACGCACATCGCATACAGCCACAGGAACGAGCGGCTGCGCAGCGCCTGGCCCAGCGGCGTGCCGGGCACGGTGCCGTCGGCCCGGCGTGCGGCGGCCGGCGCACGCCGCAGCAGCAGCGTGGCCGCCAGCCCGAGCACGGCCACGCCCGCGGCCATCGCCACCATGGCGCCGCGCCACTGCCACTGTGCGATGGCCGCCGTGGCCAGCAGTGGCACCGCCAGCGTGCCGGCGCCGATGCCGGCACTGGCCAGCCCCGCAGCCAGGCCGCGCCGGCGCGTGAACCAGGGCTGCACGCAGCCAATGGCGGGCGTGTAGACGAGCGCGATGCCCACCCCCAGCCCCAGGCCGTAGGCGGCCACCAGCTGCACCATCGACGTCGCCGCACTGCCCGCCAGCAGCGCCGCGGCGATGCACAACATGCCGGCACTGGTGACGAGCCGCGGCCCGAAGCGGTCGGAGAGCATGCCGCCGAAGGCGCCGAGCACGAAATAGATCAACCCGGACAGGCCGAACACCAGCGAGACCTCGGCCCGGCTGGCCTGGAATTCCGCCGCAAAGGACTCGAAGAAGGCGGCGAAGGAATACGAAACGCCGAAGATCACCGCCAGCGCGGCGAAGACCGCCCACACCACGACCCAGCCATAGCGTGGCTCCTGCTCGGGCGTGTCGGCGTTCAAACCAGGCCCCGCCGGCGCAGCAGGCGCACGTGCATCGGGCGCGTGAAGTGCGCACCTGCCGCCCCGACATGCGGCTGGAAAGCCTGGCCGGCCAGCGGCACCAGGCTGGCGAGCAAGTCCAGTTCATCGTCGATCAGCGGTGGGCTGTCGGGCGCGGCGTTCATGCAAGTCCTTCGGCCAGCACCGGCGGCTTCGACATCATCGCGCGTTGCGCAGCGCACGCAGCCGGGTTTCCAGCGCGGCGGCGTTGAGCACGCCGAAATGCGCCTCCACCTGCTGGCCGCGGGCGTCGTAGAACAAGGTCGTGGGCAAGCCACGCGAGCCGATGGCCGGCCCGAGTTTCGAGCCCGGGTCCAGCAGCACCTCGCGCAGCGCCAGGCCTTCGCGGGCCAGGTAGGCGTTCACGGTGTGGGCGGATTCGCCCTGGTTGACGAAGAGGAAACCGATCCCCGGTGCGCGCGACTGTGCAGGGTCGATCCCGGCTTCGCGCTGCTGTGCCGCGGCCAGCAACGGCATCTCCTGGCGGCACGGCCCGCACCAGCTGGCCCAGAGATTGACGACCACCGGTCGGCCGCGCGCCGCCGCCGGCAGGTCCAGCAAGCGGCCGCCGTCGAGCTCGGCCAGCGCCACGGCGGGCATCTCGCGCGCCTGGCCCAGCCCGCTGACCACGGTCGCGGCAAACCACAGCGCGGCGCCCACCGCCGCCGCGCCTGCCAGCGGGCGGCGCAGCGCCGGCACTTGCCGGCCACGCCAGGCCAGCCAGGCGACACCCACCACCGTGCCGCTGGGCGCATGCCAGCCACCGTCGCGCAGGTCCAGCGCCGACCCTGGCCAGGCCAGGTAGGGTTCGGCATTCAGCGCCAGGTGCGCGAGCCGCGCCGCCAGCAGGCCCAGCAAGGTGGCGGTGAAGATGGCGTTGCCGGCCGCCGGGCCCCATTCCGAGTGACCCGCCCGGGCCGCCAGGCGGGCTGCCAGCCAGGACGCAACCCACACCGCGGCCAGCAACAGCAGCGGTGCCACGGGCAAGGCCACGGGGCCGATGGAAAGCGAAAGCATGGGCGCAGGTTAATCCTTCGGCGCGTCCCGCCCACCTCGCCCGCCCCGAGCCCCACCCCAGGCCCCGCCCCTAGAATGGTCTCACCATGAAAATCCTGCTGGCTCTGGCCCTGCTTCTGTTCGGTTCCACCGGTTTCGCCGCTGCGCTCAAGGGCGAAGTGCTGGAAGTGCGCGAAGCCCCGCCGTATACCTACCTGCGCCTGAAAACCAGCGAGGGCGAGACCTGGGCCGCGGTCGCCGCGGCGCCCGTCAAGAAGGGCGCGCAGGTCAGCATCGCCAACCCGGCCGTGATGCAGAACTTCGAGAGCAAGTCGCTCAAGAAGACCTTCGACAAGATCGTCTTCGGCACGCTGGCCGACCCGAACGCACCGGTCGCGGCAGCCCAGGCCAACCCGCACGGTGCCATGGGTGGTCCGATGGTTGGCGCGCCGACGGCGGCCACGCCGCAGGCGGTGAAGGTCGCGAAGGCCACCGGCAGTGACGCCCGCACCGTGGCCGAGGTGGTGGGCGGCAAGTCCACGCTCAAGGACAAAAGCGTCAGCCTGCGCGCCCAGGTGGTGAAGGCCAACCTCGGCATCATGGGCAAGAACTGGTTCCACGTGCAGGACGGCTCAGGTTCGGCCGGCACGGGCACGAACGACATCCTGGTCACTTCCAAGGACGTGGCCGCCGTTGGCGACGTGGTGCTCGTCAAGGGCATGGTGCGCACCGACGTGAAAGTCGGCCCGGGCTACGACTACGCGGTGCTGATCGAGGATGCGTCGCTGAAGAAATAGCACTGCGAAGCCGCCCTCAGACAGCGCCTCCACGGCCACGCCTGCCGCGCCGGGGCGGATAGAACCACCACGCGGCCACCACCAGCAGACCGAAGACCGTGTAGGCCACGGCGAATACCCAGGTCGGCGCCTCATAGAAGAGCAGCCGCTGCAGCCAATTGGCGATGAAGCTCTCGCCTGGCGCAGCC
>JAABPT010000332.1 GCA_011391855.1 Burkholderiales bacterium | reverse complement strand
GCAGGCCATCGACCCAGGACCGCATTTCGTGCACGGAAAGCCGAGCGATTTCGCCGATGGTGCGCTCGGCAAAGGTCACGCCGCGCGCGGTGGCATTCAGCCGCGCGCCGCCGCATTCGGCGCAGGGCTCGTCGACCAGGTCTTCGGCCTCGGCCTCTTCCGCCGGGAAACTCTGCTCGCGGCCCTTGTGGTCTTCGTCGCGCACCGAGTCGTCGTAGACCTTGCGCTGTTCGCGCGTGAGCTTCAGGCCGGTACCCACGCAGCCGGTGCACCAGCCATGCTTGCTGTTGTAGCTGAACAAGCGCGGGTCCAGCTCTGGGTAGCTGGTGCCGCACACCGGGCAGGCGCGCTTGGTGCTGAACACCTTCACCTCGCCCACGCCCTGGCCGGTGCCACCGTCTTCCATCGCGGCGGCCAGGCCGTCCAGCGGGTGCAGCAGGTGCAGCACGCCCTTGCCCAGGTCGAGCGTCTTGCTCAGCAGCGCGCGCAATTCGGCTTCGTTCGCGGCCGTGATCACGATATCGCCCACCGGCAATTCCAGCGTGTGCTCCTTGAAGCGGTCGATGCGCGGGAAGGGCCGCAGCGGCAGGAATTCGCCGTCCACGCGCAGGTGCGTGTGGCCACGCGCCAGGGCCCACTTCGCGAGGTCGGTGTAGACGCCCTTGCGGTTGACGACCAGCGGCGCCAGCAGGCCCACGTGCTGGCCCTTGTGGTCACGCAACAGCTGCGCGGCAATGCTCTCGGCACTCTGCGCCTTCACCGGCGCGCCGTCGTGCATGCAGTGCTGCAGCCCGAGCTTCACCCACAGCAGGCGCAGGAAGTGCCAGACCTCGGTGGTGGTGGCCACCGTGCTCTTGCGGCCGCCGCGGCTCAGGCGCTGCTCGATGGCCACCGTGGGCGGGATGCCGTACACCGCGTCGACCTCGGGCCGCCCGGCCGGCTGCACGATGCTGCGCGCATAGGCATTCAGGCTTTCCAGGTAGCGCCGCTGGCCCTCGTTGAACAGGATGTCGAAGGCCAGCGTGCTCTTGCCCGAGCCGCTGACACCGGTGATGACGTTGAACTTGCCGCGCGGGATGTCGACCGACAGGCTCTTCAGGTTGTGCTCGCGGGCGTTGACGATGGAGATCACCCCCTCGCCGCCCTGCGCGTCGACTCCCTCTCCCTCTGGGAGAGGGTTGGGGTGAAGGCTGGGCCCGCGGGCACGTCGCAGGAGGGACTGCAATGGAATTCCACCGCCCTCACCCCAACCCTCTCCCGCAAGCGGGAGAGGGGGTCTTTCTCCGGCCCTCGGCGCGCCCAGCCCCATCGTCACGTCGTATTCGCGCAGCGCCCGCCCGGTGTGCGAGGTCGGGTGCGCCTTCACGTCGTCCGGCGTGCCGGTGCAGACCACTTCGCCCCCGCCCTCGCCGCCTTCGGGCCCCAGGTCGACGATCCAGTCGGCGGCGCGAATGACGTCCAGGTTGTGCTCGATCACAAGCAGTGAATGCCCGGCCGCCTGCAGCTTGCGCAGCGCGCGCATGAGCTTGGCGATATCGTCGAAATGCAGGCCCGTGGTGGGTTCGTCGAACAGGAACAGCGTGCCGCGCTTGGCCGCCGCCTGGCGTGGGTTGGCGGCGGCCTCGGCCAGGAAGCCGGCCAGCTTCAGGCGCTGCGCTTCGCCGCCCGAGAGCGTGGGCACCGGCTGGCCCAGGCGCACGTAGTCCAGCCCGACGTCGATGATGGGCTGCAGCCGCGCCACCACCTCGCGGTCGTTCTGGAACCAGTGCGCGGCCTCGGCCACGGTGAGGTCCAGCACGTCGGCAATGCTCAGCTGCATGGGCCCGCGCACGATCTTCACGTCCAGCACCTCGGGCCGGTAGCGGCGGCCGTCGCAGTCGGGGCAGCGCAGATAGACGTCGCTCAGGAACTGCATCTCCACGTGCTCGAAGCCGCTGCCGCCGCAGGTGGGGCAGCGGCCGTCGCCGGCATTGAAGCTGAAGGTGCCGGCGGTGTAGCTGCGTTCGCGCGCCAGCGGGAGATCGGCGAAGAGCTTGCGCAGTTCGTCGAAGGCGCCCACGTAGCTGGCCGGGTTGCTGCGCGCCGTCTTGCCGATGGGGGATTGATCGACGAAGACCGCGTCGGCCAGGAAATCGGCGCCCAGCAGCCGGTCGTGCGCGCCCGGTGTTTCGGTGGCCTTGCCGAAGTGACGGGCCAGCGCCGGGTACAGCACGTCCTGGATCAGCGTGCTCTTGCCCGAGCCGCTGACTCCCGTGACGCACACCAGCCGCTGCAGCGGCAAGGCCACGTCGATGCCGCGCAGGTTGTGGTCGCGTGCGCCTTCGAGCAGCAGCTTGGGCGTGCTGTCGTCGACGAGCTTGCGAAAACCCGTGGACACCTGCTTGCGCCCGCCCAGGTAGGCGCCGGTCAAGGTGTCGGCCTGGCGTGCGGCCTCGGGCGTGCCGTCGAAGACGATGCGGCCGCCGCGTTCGCCGGGGCCGGGGCCCATGTCGATGAGCCGGTCGGCGGCCAGCATCACCGCCGGGTCGTGCTCCACCACCACCAGCGTATTGCCGGCGTCGCGCAGCCGGTGCATGGCCTGCACGATGCGGTTCATGTCGCGCGGGTGCAGGCCGATGCTGGGCTCGTCCAGCACGAACAGCGTATTGACGAGGCTGGTGCCCAAAGCCGTGGTGAGGTTGATGCGCTGCACCTCGCCGCCGGAAAGCGTGCGGCTCTGGCGGTCCAGCGTGAGGTATTGCAGGCCCACGTCGCAAAGATATTTCAGCCGCGTGCGCACTTCGTCCAGCAGCAGCTTCAGCGCGTCGTCGAGCATGGTGCTGGGCAGGCTCAGGCCGTCGAAGAAACGGCGCAGGCGCTCGATCGACAACTGCATCAGGTCGTGCAGGCTCAAGCCCGGCAGTGCCTCGAGCTGCTCGCGGCGCCACGGCACGCCCACCGGCATGTAGCGCTGCGCGGGCGGCAGCACGGCGTCTGCGTCGGCCTTCGAGCCCATGCGCCACAGCAGCGCTTCCAGCTTCAGCCGCGCGCCGCCGCAGGCTGGGCACGGCGTATAGCTGCGGTATTTGGACAAGAGCACGCGGATGTGCATCTTGTAGGCCTTGCTCTCCAGATATTCGAAGAAGCGGCGCACGCCGTACCACTGCTTGTTCCAGTTGCCGGTCCAGTGCGGCGAGCCTTCGATGACCCAGTCGCGCTGCGCCGGCATGAGCTGCAGCCAGGGCGTGTCGCGCGGGATGCCGGCCTCGCCGGCGTACTTGAGCAGGTCGCTCTGGCAGTCGGCCCAGGCCGGCGTCTGCATGGTCTTGATGGCGCCGTTGCGCAGCGTCTTGCGCTGGTCGGGGATGACGAGGCCGAGGTCGACGCCGATGACGCGGCCGAAACCGCGACAGGTGTCGCAGGCGCCATAGGCCGAGTTGAAGCTGAACAGGGCCGGCTGCGGGTCGGCATAACGCCGGTTGCTTTCAGGGCAGTGCAGGCCGGTGCTGTAGCGCCACAGGCTGTCCTGCTCCCTCTCCCGCAGGGCGGGAGAGGGTTGGGGTGAGGGTGGGCAGTCCGCGCCCTCACCCCCCGCCCTCTCCCGCTCTGCGGGAGAGGGAGCCAAGACGTGTACGTCCAGCCGACCGCTGCCGCGCTTGAGCGCCAGTTCGATGGCCTCCATCACGCGCACCTTTTCCGCGCCAGCCAGGCGCTGCCGGTCGGCCACCACGGCGAGGATCTTCTTGCTGCCTTCCATGCGCTCAGCCTGCACGCGCGTGAAGCCTGCGGCCGACAGCCATTGCTCTTGCTGTTCGGCGCTGGTGTCGGCTGGCAGTTCGGCCGGGAAGGTGAAGACCAGCCGCGGGTCGCCTGCGGCGGCCGCCCGCGCGCACAGGTCGGCGTAGATCGTCTCCGGCGAATCGTGCCGCACCGGCAGCGCGGTCTCCTGGTCGAACAACTGCCCGGCGCGCGCGAACAGCAGCTTCAGGTGGTCGTTCAGCTCGGTCATGGTGCCGACCGTCGAACGCGACGTGCGCACCGGATTGGTCTGGTCGATGGCAATGGCCGGCGGCACGCCGTCCACGCGATCCACCGCCGGCCGGTCCATGCGGTCCAGGAACTGCCGCGCGTAGGCGCTGAAGGTCTCGACGTAGCGGCGCTGGCCTTCGGCATACAGCGTGTCGAAGACCAGGCTGCTCTTGCCCGAACCGCTGGGCCCGGTGACCACCGTCATCTCGCCGGTGCGGATGTCCAGGTCCAGGTTCTTCAGGTTGTGCTGGCGCGCACCGCGGATACGGATGAGACCGGAGGTCATGGAAGCCTGGGCGGGGGTGAAGGCCGAAGATTCTAGGGACCGCGCGTCGGCCGCGCCGGCGGGTGCGGCGGCGCGTAAGGTCTTGCCGGGCAGGCACCAACGCGAGGACCGCAGGGCGGGCAAACTTCTGTGTCATGGCGAGTCATCCTCACCGCAGAAGCAACGGAACTGGCACCCGCGGCTGGCCCGCAATCGCGATCGCGCTGGCCTTGGCCCTCCTGCAAGGGACGGCATCTGCGGCAGCCGCAGCCGCAGCCGCCGCGACCGCGTCAAACCCTGCCGGCATCGAATGGGTGTCGATCGGCCCCTTCGCCATCGCCCGCACCGAAACCACGGTGGGCCAGTTTCGCCGCTACGTGCAGGCCACCGGCGCCGTGACGCAGGCCGAGCGCGCCGGCGGCGGCCAGGTCTACGAAGCCGGCTGGGTGCGCAAGGCCGGCTGGACCTGGGCCACGCCTTTCGGCGGCGGCAACGCGGCGGCCGACGACGAACCCGCCGTGCACGTCACCTTTCACGAAGCACAGGCCTTCTGTCGCTGGGCCGGCGGTCGGCTGCCGAGCGACGCCGAATGGGTGACGGCCGCTTACACCGAGCAGCGCGCCGCGCCGCCGGCACCCTTCGTGCGCGGCAAGACCACCACCTATCCAACCGGTGACACAGCCAGTGGCGCGCAATGCCTGGGCGACTGCGGCCCGGCCGCCGCCACGCGCGCCGTCCGCCACGGTGCGAAGCCGTGGCGCGGCGACGGCCACGCCCGCGCCGGCAGCACACCGGCGGGTGTCAACGGCCTGCACGAGATGGGCGGCAATGCCTGGGAATGGGTCGACGAGCCGCGCGGCGTCAGCGGCAACGCCGAACGCCGCACGCGCGGCGGCTCGTGGTGGTACGGCGAAGCGCAGATGCGCGCCGACCATCTGCAGGCCAAACCGGCCGACACGGCCGTGGTCTATATCGGCTGGCGCTGCGCGCGCGACGGCTGAAAGCCCACCACGCCTGCCACGGCGCGCCTTCGACGGCTGCCGCCCGCCGTCATCAACCCAGCATGTTCTTCCACATCGTCTGCCCCCATTCCATGGCGGCAGCGCCCGAGGCGGTGTTGTGCGTCGGATCGACCTCGAAACCCATCTTCGGCGGCGCGCCCGGCGTGAATGTCGCGCCCACACTGATCATGATGGACTCGTCGTGCGTCACGCTGGCCCAGCAGATACCGCCCGGCAGCGCACTGGCCGCGGTGGGCGCGGCGATCGTCTCGCCGGCCACGCGGCGCCCGATCTCGCCGGCCACGCGAACACCGGCGCCGTAGGCCACGTGGCCGCTCTTGGGCAGCGGCGTGCCCTGGGCGTCGCCGATGATGTAGATCTTGTCGTTGTCCGGTTTCCGGCCGCATGCTCCTTGTAAAACGTCAACGGCCCGTGTCACCACGGGCCGGTAATGTTTCACTCCGTGTCACCGCGTTGCAGCGCGTGACTTGCCTGCCACCCGGCCCTCAGCGCCCGGTTTCCCTGGGGCTGGCAAGAATGGCGTCGAATTCCTCCTGGCTGATGTATTGCGGCACATAGCTGCCGCCTTGCTGCAGCAAGGCCTGCCAGTAGGCGCGCAGGTGGTTGCGTGAACCGCGCAGCAACTGGTCGTAGACGCGCAGGATGTCGGCGTTGTCCACGACCGCCTTCTGCGCCTCGATATCGCGGATGTCGAGTTCCTCGATCTGCAGACCCACCTTCAGCGCGTCGACCAGACCGAGGCTGCTGGCGGCCACGAGTTCTTCGTACAGCGCCTGGAATTCGGCGGTGGAGAAGCTGCCGCTAGGCAGGCCGGCCAGCGGGTCGGGCAGCCCATAGCGGTCGAGCAGCGACTGCACGGCGGCCACGTGCGAAGCTTCGCTGTCGGCGATCTGGCTGAAGATCGGCAGCAAGGTCCACAGCTGCGCGCTGTACATGTAGACGTCGTGGGCCAGCTGTTCTTCCTCGCGCATGAAGGCCAAGCTGGCAGCCTCGGCCGCCGACAGCGGCTCCGTCGCCAATGCGGTCAACCGGGCCTGCAGGACGGTTGAAGTCCCGTCGGCCGTGGCCGAAGCCGCCACGGCCATGGGTTCGTCACCACCGCCGCCACAGGCGGCCAGCATCGCCACCACCACCAAGGCGGGCAGTTGGCGCGGGATCACTCTTGCAACATTCGTCATCGTGGTCTCCTCGGCGACAGGGTTGGTTCGGCAATTCATGCACGGGCGCGGCAAATCAAGGCGTCCTTAGCTGGTCGCGCGTGCGCGTCTGCACCTGCTCCTGGGCCTTCAGCTGTTCCTCCGTCCGGGTCTGCACTTGTTCCTGCAGCTTGAGCTGGTCCATCGTCTTGAGCTGCACCTGCTCCTGCGCCCGGATCTGGTCGCGCACCTGCGGCTGCAGTGGCGCCTTGAGCTGGTCGCGCGTCTGCGTCAGCAACTGCTCCTGGGTCTTGAGCTGGTCGCGCGTCTGCGTCAGCGCGCGCTCCTGCGCCTGCTGCTGGTCGCGGGTCTGCGTCATCGCGCGTTCCTGCGTCTGCAACTGGGCCTGTGCCTGCTGGCGGCTCTGCGTGGCCATGTGCTGCGGCGCGGCCCCCGGGTTGCCGGGAGCGGCCGCCTGGCCTGGGGCACCTGCACCGGCGGAACCACCGGCAGAACCACCAGCGGAACCACCGCCCGCGCCGGCGCCACCGCCGCCCGCGCCGGCGCCGGCGCCGGCGCCACCACCGCTGCTGCCGCCACCGCCTGCACCACCCGCACCACCCGCACCGCCGGCACCGCCTGCGCCTGCACCGCCCGCGCCGCCGCCACCCGAACCGCTGCCACCGCCCGCACCGCCGCTGCCGTAGCCACCACCGCCGGCTGCGTAAGCGCCCGTCACCGAACCCATTGCCGTCATCAGGGCGATCGCCCAGGCAACCATGGTTTGCTTTCTCATGATGTTTCCTTTTGGATTGAATGAATTTGTCGCGAAAGCCACGTGCACTGCGGCACCCACGCCCTCTGACCGCACCCGGCTGCTCACCACTGGCGCCGTTCGTGGCGCTGTGTACCGGGAGGAGACTCGTGCTTGCATGGTCGTCGGAGGCGGGGTTTGTCGACGCCTGCATCGTGCGCGCCAAAGGTCACCCGCCGATGTCCCGCGCCGTCTGCTGCGTTTCATTGCGTGCCACTGCGTTGCAGGCCGTCCCGGCGACGTTTCGCGGCAGTAGACTGAATGCAATGGACAACTCCGATCGCCCGCGTGTGCTGGTGGTTGACGACGACCCGGCCCTGCGCGAATTGCTCGCCGACTACCTGGGTGCCAGTGGTTTCGCCGTCGACACGGCCGGTGACGGCGTGCAGATGTGCGAACGCATGGCGCAGACCCTGCCCGACGTGCTGGTGCTCGACCTCATGCTGCCGGGCGAAGACGGGCTGAGCCTGGCACGCGAACTGCGCCGCAGCTCCACGCTGCCCATCCTCATGCTCTCGGCCCGCGGCGAGGAAATCGACCGCGTCGTGGGCCTGGAGGTCGGTGCCGACGACTATCTGCCCAAGCCTTTCAGCCCGCGCGAACTGCTGGCCCGCCTGCGCGCGCTGCTGCGCCGCGCCGGCACGGCGGTGGTGTCGGCCACCGCCACCGAAGCCCCAGTGGCGCCGCGTTGGAATTTCGGTCCGTTTATCGTGGACGATGCGTCGCGCCGGCTGCTGCGCGAAGGCGTCGAGGTGTCGATCAACGGCGCCGAATACGACCTGCTGCTGGCTTTCGTAAAGCACCCCAACCGCGTGCTCACGCGCGACCAGCTCGTCGACTGGTTCAAGGGCTACGAACGCGACGCCGGCGACCGCAGCATCGACGTGCGCGTGATGCGGCTGCGACGACGCATCGAGCCCGACCCGGCGCACCCGGTCTACATCCGCACCGTGCGCGGCGAGGGCTACCTCTTCAACCCGCGCGCCGAAGCCGCCTGATGGCCAAGGCCCGCCGGCCGGTGTCGCTGGCGCAGCAGAACCTGCGCTGGCTCGCGGCGCTGTTCCTGGGCCTGGAACTCGTCACCGTGGTGGCCGCGCTGGTCTTCGTGCTGCTGCCGCTGGCCCAGCGTTCGGCCGACGACCTGTCGGGGCTGATGGTGCTTTCGGCGCAGACCTGGGTCGAACTGCCCGCCGACCGGCGGCCCGACTTCGAAGTGGAACTGCGTACCCGGCACCTGCTGGCGCTGCGGCCGGGCATGGCGCCGCCGCCCGACACCGGCCTGCGGCACGGCTTCTACCTGCGCTTCCTGGAGCGGGCGCTGGAACGGCGCCAGGGCGAGCCCGCCTTCTTCACCTCGGAAGCAGGCCCCGACGGCGGCGAATGGCTGTGGACCAGCGTGGCCGTTGGCGGCCGGCCTATCGGCGTGGGCTTCGCCTATGCGCGCATGAAGACGCACCCGTTCCAGGCGCTGGCGGTGGCCTTGCTGGCGGGCACGCTGGGCGTCAGCCTGGCGGCCTGGTGGCTGGCGCGGCGCATCGCCGGGCCGGTGACCGCGCTGGAAGAAGCGGCGGCGCAACTGGCCACCGGTGCCAGCCCGGCGCTGCTGCCCGAAACGGGCCCGCGCGAGCTGGCGCAACTGGCCGGCCACTTCAACCGCATGGCGCTGCAGGTGCGCGAACTGCTCGACGCCCGCACCACGCTGCTGGCCGGCGTCTCGCACGACCTGCGCACGCCGCTGGCGCGCATGCGGCTGGCGCTGGAGATGCTGACGCTCAAGCCCGACCCTTCACTGCTGGCGCGGCTGGAAGCCGACATCGAAGAGATGAACGGCCTCATCGGCCAGCTGCTCGACCTGGCGCGCGGCGTCGCGGGCGAGCCGGCGTCTTGCCTCGAGCTCGGACCCTGGCTGAACGAACGCGCCCATCGGCATGCCGAGGCCGCCGCGCGGGCGGGCGCCAGCGTCACCGTGCACGGCCCCGAAGGCCTGCGCGTGTGGGCGCCGCCGGGGCTGCTGGGGCGGGTCGTGGACAACCTGCTCGGCAATGCGATCCGCTACGCCCCGGGGCCGGTGGAGTTGCACGCCGAGGCCGTCACGACCGGGCAACCGCCCGCCACGGTGCGCCTGAGCGTGCTGGACCGCGGGCCGGGCATCCCGCCCGAACAGCTGGCGGCCGTGTGGCGGCCGTTCCAGCGCGTGGAAGGTTCGCGCAGCCCGCAGACCGGCGGCTATGGCCTGGGCCTGGCCATCGTGCGCCAACTGGCGCAGTCCCAGGGCTGGCAGATTGGCCTGGCCGCGCGCGAAGGTGGCGGGCTGCGAGCCAGCGTGGAGGTGCCGCTGGCGAACAGCCCGGCCTGACCTGGCCCTCAATGCGACATCAATACCGGCAGCGTCATCGTCTGCAACATGGTGCGCGTGACGCCGCCCAGCGTCAGCTCCCAGGCCCGCGGGTGGCCGTAGCCGCCCATCACCAGCAGGTCGGCGTCGGTGTCGGCGGCATGCGACAGCAGCGCCTCGGCGATGGGCACGTCCACCGTCCAGGTGGACAACAGCCGTTCGCCCAGTGACGGCGCCGGGGTGTGCCGCACGGTCGTGGTGGCCGTGATGCCGTGCCGCTGCAGGTAGGCCACCACGGCCTCCATGGGCTCGGCGCTGGCCTCGACGGCCGGTGCAAAGCGGATAAGTTCCACCCGGCTGGCCGCAGCCAGCAGCGGCAGCGCATCGCGCAGCGCACGCACCGTCTCGCGCGAAGGCGACCAGGCCACCAGCGCGCGTTGGCCGCAGCGCGGCGCGCCGTCGGGCAACAGCGGCAGCGTGTCGGCGTGCGGCACGAAGAGCAGCGGCGTGCCCGACCCGACGAGCAGGCGTTCGACGAAGTGGCGCTGCGCGCCGTCGGGCTGGGCGGGGTAACGCTGCGACAGCACCACCAGGTCGGCGGTGCCGGCGTGGCGCAAGGTGTCGGCCACGGTCTCGCCACGCAACGCGGTCAGCGTTATCTCCACCCCCGCTGCGCGGGCCGCGGCGGCCACGCGCGCACTGGTTTCGGCCCAGCGCTGGGCCTCGGCCTCGGCGGCCCAGGAGGCCGCGACGCTGGCCGCTTCGGCGGAGATGAAGGCGCCGCTGCGCAGCGGCTCCACCGCATGCACGGCCACGAGCGCAGCGCCGTGCCGGCGTGCCAGGTGCGCCGCCTGCGCCAGCACGCGGTCGCTGCGCGGACTGTCGTTGACCAAGGCCAGGATCTGTCGGATTTCGCGCATCGCTGCCCTCCTGATGCCGTTGCGGACAGCCCAAGCCTACTCCGCCACAGCCGCGTGTGCGACGGTCTGGCGGCCGCTTGATCTGGGTCAGCGAAGGGGTATCGGACATCGCCGCCCGGCACACTAAGCTCGAACTAAGCTCGAACTTGCCATGTCAACCCGACCCGAGTCCACGGAGCGGCCGTGGCACGCCTGCGAAGCCGGTGAAGCCGTGCAACGCCTGGCCAGCGACGCGTCGCGCGGCCTCACGGCGGCGCAGGTGCGCGAGCGCCTGGCCGAGCACGGGCCGAATGCGCTGCCCGAAGCGCCGCCGCGGCCGCTGTGGCGCACGCTGGCGCACCAGTTCAAGAGCCCGCTGATCTACATCCTGTTCGTGGCCGCGGTGCTGGCAGTGGCGCTGGGCCACCACGGCGACGCCGCGGTGATCCTGGCCGTGGTGGTGGTCAACGCGCTCGTCGGCACCTTCCAGGAAGGCCGCGCCGAACGTTCGATGGCGGCGCTGCGCCGGCTGGCGGCGCTGCATGCACGTGTGGCTCGCGACGGCCACGAGGTTTTGCTGGAAGCACGCGAACTGGTACCTGGCGACCTGCTGCTGCTGGCCGCCGGCGACGCCGTGGGCGCCGACGCGCGCCTGGTCGAGCTGGCACAACTGCAGGTGGCCGAGGCCGCGCTCACCGGCGAGTCGGTGCCCGTGGTCAAGGCGCTGGCGGCGCTGCCCGAAGCCACCGGCCTGGCCGACCGCCACGACATGGTCTATGCCGGCACCTTCATTGCGGCCGGCCGCGCGCGGGCGGTGGTGGTGGCCACCGGCACGCACACCGAAGTCGGCCGCATCGCCGGCCTGACCGCAGGCGCGCAGGAACCGAAGACGCCGCTGGAACATCGCATCGAACGCTTCGGCCGCTGGCTGGTGGGTGCGGCGCTGGGCCTGTTCGCGCTGGTGGTGGCGCTGGGCCTGTGGCGCAATCTGCCGCTGGCCGAGGTGCTGATGGTGGCCATCAGCCAGATGGTGTCGATGGTGCCCGAGGGCCTGCCGGTGGCCATGACCATCGCGCTGGCCGTGGGCATGCAGCGCATGGCCACGCGCGGCGCCATCATCCGGCGGCTTTCGGCGGTGGAGACGCTGGGCTCCACCACCGTGATCTGCAGCGACAAGACCGGCACGCTGACGAAGAACGAGATGACGGCGGTGGCGCTGTGGCTGCCGCCCGCGAGCGACGCCGGTGGCACCGGGCGCGAGATCGCCGTCTCCGGCATCGGCTACGCGCCGCAGGGCGAATTCACCGCCGCCGGACGGGCGGCGGACCGGGCCGACCCGGACGGCCCGGAGGACCCGGAGGACCCAGCACTGGCCACCCTGCTGCAGGCCGCCGCGCTGTGCAACGACGCCGAACTGCTGCCGCCGAACGACGAACGCGCCGGCTGGACGGTCATCGGCGACCCCACCGAAGGTGCGCTGCTGGTGCTGGCGGCCAAGGCCGGCATCGACCTTGCGGCGCTGCGCCGCGCGGCGCCGCGTGAAGCCGAGTGGCCTTTCGACGCCGACAACAAGCTCATGGCCACGCGCCACGCGCTGCCCGGCGCACCGCGACGCGTCTACCTGAAGGGCGCGCCGGAGTCGGTCTTGCGCCTGTGCAGCGAAGACGCCCCCGCCGTGCACCCCGCGGTGGGCCAGGCCGCGCTGGCCGCCGCCGAAGCCATGGCCGCGCGCGCGTTGCGCGTGCTGGCCTTTGCCATGGTCGACGACGAAGCGCTGGCCAGCGGCGCCACCTTCGACACCCTGGCAGGCCGCGCCCGGCTGCTGGGGCTGGTGGGCGAGATCGACCCGCCGCGCGACGAAGTCAAGGTGGCGGTGGCCGAATGCCGGGCCGCAGGCATCCGCCCGGTCATGGTCACGGGCGACCACAAGCTCACCGGGTTGGCGATTGCGCGCCAACTCGGCATCGCGCGCCACGACGCTGAGGTCAGCGACCGCGCCGTCGACGGCTCCGAACTCGAACGCATGGGCGAGGCCGAGTTGCGCGAGGATCTGCCGCACATCGCCGTCTTCGCCCGCGTGCATCCGGCGCAGAAGCTGCGCATCGTGGAGGCGCTGCAGGCGCGCGGCGAGGTGGTGGCGATGACCGGCGACGGCGTCAACGACGCGCCCGCGCTGGCGCGCGCCGACGTCGGCGTGGCCATGGGCATCACCGGCACCGAAGTGGCCAAGAGCGCGGCCAAGATCGTGATCACCGACGACAACTTCGCCACCATCGTCGGCGCCGTGGAACAAGGTCGAGTGGTCTACGGCAACCTGAAGAAGGTGATCCTGTTCCTGTTCGCGACCTCGGTCGACGAGGTGGTGGTGCTGCTGCTGGCCTTGCTGGGCGGCTACCCGCTGCCGCTGGCGGCGGTGCAGATCCTGTGGATCAATATCGTCACCGAGGGCACGCTCACCGTGAACCTGGTGATGGACCCGCCCGACGGCGACGAGATGCAGCGCACGCCGGTGCCGCGCGACGACCCGCTGGTGGACCGCACCATGCTCGGCCGCGTGTTGCTGATGGCGGCCATGGCGGTGGCGGCCACCTTCGGCTGGTTTGCCTGGCGCGCCGGCCAGGGCGTGGCGCTGGACCAACTGCGCACCGAGACCTTCACCGTGCTGGCCATGTGCCAGTGGTTCAACGTGCTCAACTGCCAGTCGGCCACGCGTTCGGCCTTGCGCCTGGGCGTGCTGCAAAACCGCTGGCTGCTGGGTGGTCTGGCCCTGAGTGTGCTGTTGCATGGCGTGGTGTTGTATGCGCCGCCGATGAATGCGCTGTTCCATACCGTGCCGCTGGCGCCGGCGGCGCTGCTGCCACTGGTGGCGCTGGCGAGCAGCGTGCTGTGGGCCGAGGAGTTGCGCAAGGTGGTCGCTCGCGCGCGGCGGCGGAACGGGCCATGATGCTGGCCTGGCTGGTGCTGCAGTTTGCGGTGTGCGCAGCGCTCATCGGGTATGCCGGCTTCATGCTCAGCACCAGCGCCGACCGCCTGGCGCGCCACAACGGCTGGGGCCGCGGCTGGGTCGGGCTGGCGATGCTGGCCACGGTGACCTCGCTGCCCGAACTGGCCGCCGGCACAAGCGCCGTGGTCTGGGTGGGCGCGCCGAACCTGGCCGTGGGCGACGCCCTGGGCTCTTGCGTGTTCAATCTCGTCTTCCTGGTCGTGGTCGACGGCCTGCAGCAGCGGCAGCCGATGTACCGCCACGCCAGCGCCACCCATCTGTTGACCGCGGCCTTCGGCGTGGTGATGCTCGGTTTCGTGGCCATGAGCCTGGTGCTGGCGGGCAAGGTGCCACGGCTGTTCCACGTCGGCGTCTACAGCCCCTTGCTCCTGCTGCTGTACGTGCTGGCGCTGGCCAGCGTGAGCCGGCACGAGCGCACGTTGATGGCACAGGCGGCGCCGCCCACGGGCGAGGTGGTCGACGCGCGGACGGAGTGGCGCCGCTTCGCGCTGGCGGCGCTGATCGTGCTGGTGGCCGGCGCGTGGCTGCCCGAAGTGGCCGACCGGCTGGCACAGGCCGCGGGCCTGAGCCGCAGCTTCGTCGGCACGCTGTGGCTGGCCTTTGCCACCTCGATGCCCGAGATCGCCGTGACGCTGGCGGCGCTGCGCCTGGGCGCGGTGGACCTGGCCATCGCCAACCTTCTGGGCAGCAACCTGTTCAACGTGGTGGTGCTGGCCGTGGACGACGCCGTCTACCTGCGCGGCCCGCTGCTGGCCGACGCCGCGCCGGTGCACGCCGGCACCGCGGTGGCGGCCATCGTGATGACCGGGCTGGTGATGATCGGCCTGGTGATGCGGCCGCAGGGCCGAGTGCTGCGCACGCTGAGCTGGGTCAGCGTGGGGCTGCTGGCCACCTACGTTCTCACGGCCGCGCTGGCGTTCCTGCACGGTGAGAATTGATGGGGTATCGGGAACCATTCGATCGTCGAGGAGCAAGATGACAGCGCTGAAGACCATGCTCGCCGCCACCGACTTCTCGGCCCACGCCCGCCATGCCGCCGACCGCGCCGCGCGGCTGGCACACGAAACCGGCGCACGGCTGACGCTGATGCACGCGGTTTCGGGCAGCGCGCTGGCCGAGTTGCGGCAGTGGCTGGGCGCCGGCCACCCTTGCGAGCCGCAACTCGTTGAGGAAACGCGGCGCGCCCTGGAGCAGGCCGCTGCCGAGCTGGCCGCGGCGCGGCGCGTGGCCGTGCACACGCACCTGGACACGGGCGCGGCAGTGGACTGCATCGGCCGGCAGGCCGAGGCGCAGAACGCCGACCTGCTGGTGCTGGGCGCCCGTGGCAGCGGCTTCCTGCGCCGCCTGGTGCTGGGCACCACGTCCGAGCGGCTGCTGCGCCGCACGACGCGCCCACTGCTGGTGGTGCGGCAGACGGCACACGAGCCCTACCGCCGCGCGCTGGTGGCGCTCGACTTCTCGCCCTGGTCGGCGCAGGCCTTGCTGCTGGTGCGGCGCGTGGCGCCGCACGCGCGGCCGGTGCTGCTGAGCGCCTTCCAGGTGCCGTTCGAGGAAAAGCTGCGCCTTGCCGGCGTGGATGCCGCCACCGTGGACCACTACCGCACCCAGGCGCGTGCCGTGGCCACGCAGCGCCTGTATGCCGCGGCGCACGACGCCGGGCTCCGGCCCGGGCACTGGGACGCCCGCATCGTGGAAGGCGATGCGTCACAGCGTATCGTCGAGCAGGAGCAGGAATCCGACTGCGATCTCGTCGTCGTCGGCAAGCACGGCCAGACCGCGGCCGAGGAACTGCTGCTGGGCAGCGTCACCAGGCATGTGCTGGCCGAGGGCAGTGCCGATGTGCTGGTGTCCACCGCGCACACCACGCCGGCAGCGGCCTGAACCTATGCCGGCGCGCCGAATCCCACTTTTTACAACCCCGAGGAGTCACACATGCAAGTCCAACTCAACACCGACAGCCGCGTGCAGGGCGCCGAATCACTGGCCGCCTGGGTGGAGAAGGAACTCACGGACAAGTTGGCGCGGTTTCGCGACCAGATCACGCGCATCGAGGTCCACCTGAGCGACATCAACGGCGAACGTGTCGGCGGCGGCGAGAAGCGCTGCCTGCTGGAAGCACGCCTCACCGGCCGCCAGCCGGTGGCCGTGAGCCACAACGCCGACAAGGTGGCCGACGCCGTTTATGGTGCGGCCGACAAGATGCTGCGCGCGCTCGACAGCGCCCTGGGCAAGGCACGCAAGGTAAAGGGCGGGGAGACCATCCGCGGCGAGGGCGGCCTTTCCTGAGCACGACGACATGGGCCGCGCCGCTCGCCGACGAACCGACCCGAGACGACCCGCCCCATGCGCATTGAAGACATTCGCCAGCGCCTGCGCGTCCTGGGCGCCGGTCCGCGCCACGAGGCGCACGTGCTGCGGCGCTGGGCGCAGGCCTTGCCTCAGGACAGCGGCAAGCGCCGGCTCGAGGACTTTCTGCCGCAGGCGCTGCGGCTGGCCCTGCCGGCGCTGACCGACGAACTCGCTGGCCTGGCGCGGCTGCAGTCCGAACACCCGGCCGCCGACGGCTCGGCGCGCCTGCTGGTGGTGCTGGCCGACGGCTTGGCAGTGGAAGCCGTGCGGCTGCCGCGCGACGGCCTGTGCGTGTCCACCCAGGTCGGCTGCGCCGTGGGCTGCGTGTTCTGCATGACCGGCCAGGGCGGCCTGCAGCGCCAGCTGGGCAGCGCCGAGATCGTGGCCCAGGTGGCGCTGGCGCGCACGCGGCGGCCGGTGAAGCGCGTGGTCTTCATGGGCATGGGCGAGCCGGCGCACAACCTGGACAACGTGCTGGAAGCGATCGACCTGCTCGGCACTGCCGGCGCCGTGGGCCACAAGAACCTGGTCTTCTCCACCGTGGGCGACGCGCGCGTCTTCGAGCGCCTGCCGCAAGGGCGCGTGAAGCCGGCGCTGGCGCTTTCGCTGCACAGCACCAAGGCGGCATTGCGCGCCGAACTGCTGCCGCGCGCACCGCGCTGGGAACCGGCCGACCTGGTGGCCGCCGGCGAT
>JAABPT010000331.1 GCA_011391855.1 Burkholderiales bacterium | reverse complement strand
GTCGGCGGGGCAGGACGTGGACGGCGGCTGCGGGCAGTTGCGGGCGCGTGCTGGCGCCGCGAGCCCGAGGCGGATCCCGATCCAGACCGCGGACCGATGAGGCCGCTGACTTCGGCGACGTGGCGCGTGAAGCGGGAGCGTCGCCTCGCCGGCATCGCCGAGACCGGCCGACGCTCGCCGGACATCCACGCGGCGCCGGGCTCGGGTGCCGGGCGCAGGCAACTGTCCATCGCGCTGCTGTTCTCGCTGGTGATCCATGCGCTGCTGTTGAGCCTGATCCAGGGCGGCCAGGGGCTCGGACTTCCGGGCTTCAGCTTTCCCTGGCAAGAAAAACGGGGCGAGGCGCCCGCCTTGCGCATGACGATGGTTCCGGTGCGGCTCACGCCCGCACCGCCGGCACCCCGGCCGACCGTCGCGCCGGACCTCGCGCCGGCCCCCGCACTGGCCCCCGCGCCGACCCTCGCGCCGGCCCTCGCACCGGCCCTCGCACCGGCCCTGGCGCCGGCCCTGGCGCCGGCCGCGGCGCCGGCGCCACGGGCACCGATCGAAGCACCCGTGGCCGGTGGGCCAGAGCCAGCGCCCGCCGCGGTGCCCGCAGCCGAGGCACAGCCGGCCGCGGTCACCGATCGTTCCGTTGCGGCCGCACCCGCACCGGCTGCCGCACCGCCCGTGATCGCCTCGACGCAACCCGACGCCCCGACCTGGGTCGTGCCCCCCGCGGCAGAGCAGCCGGCGCCCGTCATCGCAGTGGCCCCTGCCGCCTCGAGCCCGGACCCCATGCCGCAAGCGCTTGCGGATACCACCGCCGAGTTGCCGCAGCGAGTGGAGCCTCTGGTTCGGGAACCAGCGGAGGAACCAGCCACGCAGCGTCCTGCGCAGGAAGAGGCGCGGCGGCAGGCGGAATTGCGGGAGGCGGAACGCATCGCGGCCGTGCGCCTGGAGGTCGAACGCCTGGAAGCGGCACGACAGAAGGCCGCCAGCGAAGAAGTTGCGCGGGCCGAGGCCGCGCGGCGGGAGGCGGCACGTCTGGAGGCTGTGCGACAGGCGGCCTTGCTCGAGGAGGCAGCCAGGGCGGAGGCCGCTCGGGCAGAGGCAGCTCTTGCGCAGGCAGCTCGTGCCCAGGCGACTCAGGCGGAGGCAGCACGGGCGGAGGCAGCACGGCGGGAAGCCGTTCGCTTGGAGGCGCTGCGGATCGAGGCGGCACGCCTGGAGACCGAGCGGTTGCAGGCCGAGCAGCAGGCGATGGCGGCGAGGCAGGAAGCCGCAAGGGTGCAGGCAGCCCGGCTGGAGGCGGAGCGCCTGGCGGCCGCCCGGCAGGAAGCCGCACGACGGGAAGCGGCACGGGTCGAGGCCGAACGCCTGGAGGCCGAACGTCTAGCGGCTGCGCGCCTGGAGGCCGAACGTCTGGAAGCTGCGCGTCAGGCCGCTGCACGGGACGCCGCAGCGCAGGAGGCGGACGCACGGCGCGAGGCGGCGCGGCGGGCGATGGGCCGGCAGCTGGACGAGGAAGCCGCTCGGCGCGACGCAGCCACGAGCGCGGCGCGCCCGGCCGATACGCGTCCGTCGTCGTGGAGCAGCGCACGGCGAGGGCGGTTGTTCGGGCGTACCGACCGCAACCCGGAACTCGTCCTGTACGCGGAGGCGTTCGCGCGCAAGATCCAGCTCAACACGACCATCGCCATGGTGGCCGAAGTGGCGGGCCGGCCCCACACCGCACCCCTCGTCACGGTGGCGATCCGCAGCGACGGCTCCGTCGAGTCGGTGACCTTCGTCGTTTCCAGCGGCGTGGCGGCGATCGACGAGGCGATACGGCGCATGGTGCAGAGCCAGACACCCTACCCTGCGTTTCCACCTTCACTGGCCAGCGAGTTCGACGTCGTCGAGATCCGCCGCACCTGGTCTTTCGACACGGCCGTGCGGCTGTACTGAAGGCTTGGCGTCAGCGACCGCCTGCGGCGGTGTCCCGCGCGGTACGCTACCGCGACCCGCCTCAGTTCGCGGCGAAGAAGCGCTCCACCAAGGCGAACTGCTCCGGCGTATTCAATGCCGGCGCATGCCCGCAGCCGGGAATGGTGACGACCACCGCGCGCGGCCCGCGGGCGCGCATGGCGTCAGCGGTCTCGGGGAGCAGCAGGTCGGACGATTCGCCGCGCAGGCACAGCACCGGCAGTTCCAGCGTGTCCCACTCGTTCCACAACACATAGTCGTTGGGGTGGCATTCGAACTGCTGCACCATGGCCGGGTC
>JAABPT010000330.1 GCA_011391855.1 Burkholderiales bacterium | reverse complement strand
ACCAGATCGTCGGCTACTACCGGCAGGCGGTGCAAGCCATCGGCGCCGACGTGCCCTTCGTGCTGCAGGACTACCCGCTCACTTTCTCGGTGCAGATGAGCCCGGGCGTGATCCGGCGCATCGTGAGCGAGCTGCCTTCGTGCGTGATGCTCAAGCACGAGGACTGGCCGGGGCTGGAGAAGATCTCCACGCTGCGCGGCTGGGAACGCGAGGGCAGCCTGCGCCACATCGCCATCCTGTGCGGCAACGGCGGCCTGTTCCTGGACTACGAGATGGAGCGCGGCGCCGACGGCGCCAATACCGGCTACGCCTTTCCCGACATGCTGTGCGACGTGGTGCGGCTGGCGCAGGCCGGCCAGCGCGAAGAGGCGCACGACCTGTTCGATGCCCACCTGCCCTTGCTGCGCTACGAACAGCAGCCCGGCGTGGGCCTGGCGGTGCGCAAATATGTGCTCATGCGCCGCGGCCTGCTGGCCAGCGCCAGCCAGCGCCAGCCGGCGGCGCCGCTGACGGCGGCAGCGCGCGGCGAGGTCGACCACCTGCTGCAGCGGCTGGCGCGACGCGATCCACGGGCGCTGCTGCCGCTGGCCTGAAGCCGCAGCGGCACCGGCGAAGAGTCGCCGGGCTTCAGACCACGGGCACGACGGCCGGCGCCACGCGCACGGCGCAGTATTTGAAACCCGGGATCTTGGCCACCGGGTCCAGCGCCGGATTCGTGAGCTGGTTGATCGCCGCCTCGGCCCAGCAGAAGGCCACGAACACCGCGCCGGGCGGCATGCCGGCGTCGGCACGCGCAAAGAGTTCCACCTCGCCGCGCCGTGAGGTGACGGTGATGCGATCGCCCGGCGCCACGCCCAGGCGCACCAGTTCCTGCGGGTGCAGCAGCGCCACGGCATCGGGCTCGATGGCGTCGAGCACGCTCGAACGCCGCGTCATGCTGCCGGTGTGCCAGTGCTCGAGCTGGCGGCCGGTGATGAGCACCAGCGGGTAGTCGGCGTCGGGCTGTTCCTCAGCCAGCGTGCCCGAAGGCGGCACGAAGAGGCCGCGCCCGGTGGGCGTGGGAAAGTGGTCACCGAAGACCACGCGTTCGCCCGCGTCGCCTTCGTGATGGCAGGGGTAGGTAACGCTGCCTTCACGCTGCAACCGTTCCCAGGTGATGCCGGCGATGCTGGGCATGAGGCGGCGCATCTCGTCGAACACCGCCGCGGCGGCATCCGCGCAGTCGTGTGGTTGGGCACCATACGCCGACCAGTCCAGACCCAGTTGCTCGGCCAGCGCGGTGAGGATCCACAGGTCCTGCCGCGCCTGCCCCGGCAGCGGCAGCGCGGCGCGACCCACCTGCACAAGGCGGTCGGTATTGGTGAAGCTGCCAGTCTTCTCGGCAAAGGCCGACGCCGGCAGCACCACGTCGGCCAGGCAGGCTGTCTCGGTGAGGAAGATATCCTGCACCACCAGCATGTCCAGGCTGGCCAGCGCCTGCCGCGCGTGGTTCACGTCGGGGTCGCTCATGGCCGGGTTCTCGCCCATGATGAGCATGCCGCGCACCTGGCGTTCGTTCATCGCGTGGATGAGCTCGACAACGGTCAGGCCGGTGTGCGGGTCGAGCCGTTCCGCCGGCACACCCCAGGCCGCGGCAAAACGCTCGCGCGCGGCGGCGTCGCTGACGCGCTGGTAGTCGGGGTACATCATCGGGATCAGCCCCGCGTCGGAAGCACCCTGCACGTTGTTCTGTCCGCGCAGCGGATGCAAGCCGGTGCCGGGGCGGCCGATCTGGCCGGTGGCCAGCGCCAGCGCGATGAGGCACCGCGCGTTGTCGGTGCCGTGCACATGCTGGCTGATGCCCATGCCCCACAGGATCATCGACGCGCGGCTGCCGGCATACAGGCGCGCCACCTCGCGGATCGTCTGCGCTTCGATACCGGTCAGCGGCGCGGCCCATTCCGGGCTGCAGGGGCGTATGTGCTCGCGCAGCGCCTCGAAGCCCAGCGTGCGCTCGGCGATGAAGCGCTCGTCGGTCAGGCCTTCGGCGACGATGGTGTGCAGCATGGCACTGAGCAGCGCCACGTCGCTGTCGGGCTTGAAGGGCAGGAAGTGCCGCGCGTGGCGCGCCAGCTCGTTGCGCCGCGGGTCGATCACGACCAGCTTCATGCCGCGGCGCACCGCGTTCTTGATCCAGCTCGCCGCCACCGGGTGGTTGACGCTGGGGTTGGCACCGATCACCAGCACCACCTCGGCCTGCGTGACGTCCATCACCGGGTTGCTGACCGCGCCCGAACCCAGGCCTTCCAGCAGCGCCGCCACGCTGGAGGCATGGCACAGCCGCGTGCAGTGGTCGACGTTGTTGCTGCCGAAGCCCAGCCGCACCAGTTTCTGGAACAGATAGGCCTCTTCGTTGCTGCCCTTGGCGCTGCCGAAACCCGCCAGCGCCCGCGGGCCGAATTCGCTGCGGATGCGGCGCAGCGCATGACCTGCGTGGTCCAGCGCTTCTTCCCAGGTCGCCTCGCGGAAGTAGTGCATGGCGGTCGCCGGGTCGGCCACCGCAGCGGCGTGCTTGGGCGCATCGGCGCGGCGGATCAGCGGCACCGTCAGCCGCTGCGGGTGGCGTGTGTAGTCCTGGCCATAGCGGCCCTTCACGCACAGCCGACCGTGGTTGGCCGGGCCGTCGCGGCCTTGCACCTGCAGGATGCGGTCGTCCTTGACCTGCAGCGTGACCTGGCAGCCGACGCCGCAGTACGGGCACAGCGTGTCGACCTCGCGGTCGGGCCGTTGCAGCGCGGCACCGTGCGTCGCCGCCAGCGCCCCCGTGGGGCAGGCCTGCACACATTCGCCGCAGGCCACGCAGGTGGACGCGCCCAGGGCGTCGTCGATATCGAAGACGATGCGCGCCTGTTCACCGCGAAAGGCCAGGCCGATGACGTCGTTGGCCTGCTCGTCGCGGCAGGCGCGCAGGCAGCGCGTGCACTGGATGCAGGCGTCCAGGTTCACGGCGATGGCCGGATGCGACAGGTCGTTCGCGATGGGATCGCGCGCCGCGAAGCGCGGTGTGCCAACGCCGAGCCTGG
>JAABPT010000329.1 GCA_011391855.1 Burkholderiales bacterium | reverse complement strand
GCCGCCCACGGTTACCGCATAGTCCGGCCGGGTCTTGAGGTCGGAGACCGACGACTCGCCGACAGTGACCACGGTGCCCGCCTTGAAGCCGCACAGATGGGCCAACTGCTGGATGAGGTTTTCGAACGGGCCCCGCAACTGGTCCTCGGGTTCGCCGCTGGCGGCGGCACTGGAAAGGCGGGCGCCCGCCGCTTTGCCAAAGGCCGACACGGCTTCGGCGACTGCCTGTTCTTTCATCGGCCCCCCCTCGTTCGACAGCAGGAAGGATAACGAGCGAGCGGAACCCGAGCCCCATGGACACGGGACATCGAGAAGCAGCGCCGCCTCTCGCCGGCCAGTGCATTGCCGTGGAGCGCCTGCCGCGGCTGGGTCATGAAGCCTCAGGCATCCCTGCGGTCCGCATTTCGGCGTCTCGCCAACGGCACCCCCGGCTTGCGGGTGTGCGCAGTTCACGGCCCCGGGGGCACCCATGCGCACTGGGGCGCCGTTCCCCGTAGAGCCCATTTCATCGCTGGTTCCTCTTCGACCGGCGCCTTGAAAAGGACATTCGAAATGCGCTTCGCCCCGACCGCTTCGCCCCGACCTTTGTTGCCATTGCCGCCGTGTGTGCGGCCACCGCCTCTCAGGCCATGACCGTGAACGTGGATGCTCTTGCCAACAGCAGCACCGGCGGCATCGGCCTGGCCACCCTCAGCCTGAACGCCGGGCAGGCCTTCAGCGTCAGCGTCGACCCGCTGGACCTGTGGAGCGCCGGCCATCTGCCGCGCTGGTCGAATGCCGACGGGCTGGTCGGCGACCTCTTCGCCATCGTCGGAGACGAATCGAATGCTTCCGCGGGCACGTGGATCGGCAAGGACTTCGGGCTGTACAGCAAGAGCGGCTTCTCCGCGCCTTTCGGCGCGCTGGTAGGCCAAGTCGGCGCCAGCAATTTCTTCTTCGTCGGCACCAACTACGCCGGCACCGCCGCGGCCAGCGGCATGCTGAAGCTGTTCTACTGGGATTCGTACGCCGGCGACAACAGCCAGTTCATCACCGCCACCATTTCGGCCGTGCCGGAGCCCGGCACCTACGCGCTGCTGCTCGCGGGCCTGGCCGCAATGACTGCCGTTTCGCGCCGCCGGGCCTGAACCGGGCCGGTCGTCGACAGCCTGAGGTGGCGACGCTCGGCTGGAGCCCGAGTAGGGCCGCCGGGCGCGCATCCTTCCCGCCCGCCGTCAGGCAGCGCGCAGGACGACCTGCGAAGTAGCCAACGGCGGATGGCGCGAACGCAGGCGATTTGGCAAAGCGCATTCGCAGCGCGTGACCTGCGGCGCGGCCGGCAGGCGTGCTCGCGCGAATGGCGTTCCAAAGGCGGCTGGACGGTTGAGGGCGCGGTCGGTATTATCGAAAGTAATATCCGGAGCGCAACCATGACCATGACCGTCAAGCTCGACCCTGTGCTGGAACAGCGCCTGCGCCAGCGCAGCGCGGCGCTCGGCCGGCCGGCCAGCGAGGTAATCCGCGAGGCCCTGGTCGCCTACCTCGACCAGTCTGCCACGGAGCCGCCGTCCGCCTATGCCCTGGGCGCCGACCTCTTCGGGCGCTTCAACGGCCCGGCCGATCTGGCCACGGGCCGCAAGTCGGCCCTGGCCGACATCTGGAATCGCAAACACGCCGGGCCGGGCTGAAGCGCCGTGGCGACACGCGTGCGGGCGCGAGAGCCATTGCCTCGTTTTCTCACCATCGGCCGCGTGTTGGCCGACAGCGGGCCGCTGCTGGCGCTGTTCAACGCCGGCGATCACTGGCACGGCCGCGTACTGGCGTGGCTGAAGGACCACCCCCAGGCGCAACTCTTCACCACCTGGCCAGTCGCCACCGAGGTGTGCGCGCTGCTGGCACGCCACGTCGGTAACCCGGCCGCGCTGGATTTTCTGCGTTGGGCGCAGCGTGGTGCGATCCACTTCGACCTGCCCGACGCCGGCTCGCTGGCCGGGGTGCTGGCCATCAGCGAGCGCTTCCGTGACCTGCCCTTCGACCTGGCCGACGCGTCGGTGGCCGAGGCCGCGGCGCGCCTGCGCATCCGCCATGTGCTGACCATCGACACCGACTTCGACGTGTACCGCGACAAGGTCGGCCGTCCCCTGGTGAACGTGCTGCGAACGCCGGGTTGACGCCCGGCCTCGACGTTGGCGGCACGCCGAGGCCGGACCTGTCCTCCGAGTGCAGATAATCTGCGGGTGTCCACGCTGCCCCTGCCGCGCTCGCGCCTGGCGCTCTACCTCGACCTCATCCGCTGGGACCGCCCCGCGGGCTGGCTGCTGCTGCTGTGGCCCACGCTCAGCGCGCTGTGGATCGCTGCCGACGGCTGGCCGGGCTGGCACCTGGTGGCGGTGTTCGTGCTCGGCACCGTCCTCATGCGCAGCGCGGGTTGCTGCGTCAACGACGTGGCCGACAAGGAATTCGACCGCCACGTGAAGCGCACCGCGCGCCGCCCGGTGACCAGCGGCCGGGTCTCGGTGCCCGAGGCCTTGGCCGTGGGCGCGGTGCTGGCGCTGGCCGCCTTCGGCCTGGTGCTGACCACGGCGCCGCCGGCCATCCTGCTGTCGTTCACCGCGCTCGTCGTGACACTGGCCTACCCTTATGCCAAGCGCGGTTTCGGCATGCCGCAGGCGGTGCTGGGCGTGGCCTTCAGCTTCGGCGTCCCCATGGCCTTTGCCGCCGCGTTGGGCGGCGCCGACTGGAGCCTGGCCGCCATCAGCGCCGCCGTGCCGCCGCACGCCTGGGCGTTGCTGCTGGGCAACCTGTTCTGGGTACTGGCCTACGACACCGAATACGCCATGGTCGACCGTGACGACGACCTCAAGGTGGGCATGAAGACCTCGGCCATCACGCTCGGCCGCTGGGACGTGACGGCGGTGATGGTCTTCTATGCGATCTACCTCGCCAGTTGGGCAGCGCTCGGGCTGTCACTCGGCCTGGGCCGCATCTACCTGCTCGGCATCGCCGCGGCGGCCGTGCAGGCCGCCTGGCACTACACGCTGATCAAGGACCGCACGCGGGAAGGCTGCTTCAAGGCCTTCCGG
>JAABPT010000328.1 GCA_011391855.1 Burkholderiales bacterium | reverse complement strand
GGCGGCCGCATTCCGCTGATCATCGGCCGCGGCCTGACGGCCAGGGCGCGCGAGGCGCTGGGCCTGCCGGTGAGCACCCTGTTCCGCCTGCCGGCCGTCCCGAAGAGCCATGGCAAGGGCTTTACCCTGGCGCAGAAGATGGTTGGCCGCGCCTGCGGCCTGCCCGAAGGCCAGGGCGTGCTTCCGGGCACCTATTGCGAGCCGAAGATGACCAGCGTGGGCTCGCAGGACACCACCGGCCCGATGACCCGCGACGAGTTGAAAGATCTGGCCTGCCTGGGTTTCAGCGCCGACCTGGTGATGCAGTCGTTCTGCCACACCGCCGCCTACCCCAAGCCGGTGGACGTGAAGATGCACCACGAACTGCCCGAGTTCATGAGCACCCGCGGTGGCATTCCCCTGCGCCCGGGCGACGGCATCATCCACAGCTGGCTCAACCGCATGCTGCTGCCCGACACCGTCGGCACCGGCGGCGACAGCCATACCCGTTTCCCGATCGGCATCAGCTTCCCCGCAGGCTCCGGCCTGGTGGCTTTCGGCGCCGCCACCGGCGTGATGCCGCTGGACATGCCCGAGAGCGTGCTGGTGCGCTTCAAGGGCACCATGCAGCCCGGCATCACCCTGCGCGACCTGGTCAACGCCATTCCGCTGTACGCCATCAAGTCCGGTTTGCTGACCGTGGCCAAGCAGGGCAAGAAGAACATCTTCTCGGGCCGCATCCTGGAAATTGAAGGTCTGCCCGACCTGAAGGTCGAACAGGCCTTCGAGCTCAGCGACGCCTCGGCCGAGCGCAGCGCCGGCGGTTGCACGGTGCACCTGAACAAGGAGCCGATCATCGAGTACATCAACAGCAACATCACGATGCTGAAGTGGATGATCGCCGAAGGTTACTCCGACGTGCGCACCATCAACCGTCGCATCAAGGCGATGGAAGCCTGGCTGGCCGATCCGCAGTTGCTCAAGGCTGACGCCGACGCCGAGTACGCATCCGTCATCGAGATCGATCTGGCTGACATCCATGAGCCGATCGTGGCCTGCCCGAACGACCCGGACGACGTCAAGACCCTGTCGGACGTGGCCGGTGCCAAGATCGATGAAGTGTTCATCGGTTCGTGCATGACCAACATCGGCCACTTCCGCGCCGCCTCCAAGCTGCTGGAAAACAAGCGCGACATTCCGGTGAAGCTGTGGATGGCGCCACCGACCAAGATGGATGCCAAGCAGTTGAGCGACGAAGGCCACTACGGCGTGCTCGGTTCCGCCGGTGCACGCATGGAAATGCCGGGCTGCAGCCTGTGCATGGGCAACCAGGCGCAGGTCAAGGAAGGCGCCACCGTGTTCTCGACTTCCACGCGCAACTTCCCGAACCGCCTGGGCAAGAACAGCAACGTGTACCTGGGCAGCGCGGAACTCGCCGCCATCTGCTCCAAGCTCGGGCGCATTCCCACCAAGGCCGAGTATCTGGCCGACATGGGCGTGCTGACGGCCAACAGCGACAAGATCTACCAGTACCTCAACTTCGACCAGATCGAAAGCTACGAGGCTTCGGCCAAGACCGTGGCCGCCTGACGGGACGGATGGGCTGGCGTCCCGACGCCGGTCCTCAAAAGGCCCCTCCGGCGACCAGCCCGAGGGGCTTTTTTATTCTTTAGTCATAGCGAACTATGACCATTCCACGCTGGGATAGACCTATTTTCAGGCCGAAACGGGCTGTTACACCATGAGGCGGGCGATCAGGGCGCCATCCGCCGGGCCGTCGAGCGGAATCCACACCCGCAGCGGGCTGCCCGGGGCCACGCTGATGGGCTCACCCTCCAGGCTCTTCATCTGCGTGAGCACCACCGTGCGATTGCCGGCCGGGTGGATGATCTCCAGCGTGTCGCCCACCGCAAAGCGGTTCTTGGTCTCGACCTCGGCCCAGCCGTCCTTTGACGATTTCACCTCGCCGACGAACTGGCTGCGGTGCGCCTCGGAGCTGCCGGTTTCGTAGTTCTGGGTGTCCTGCGCCGGGCGGCGCTCCAGGAAGCCGGCGGTGTAGCCGCGATTGGCCAGGCCTTCGAGTTCGGTGATCAGGTTCGGGTTGAACGGCCGCCCGGCCACCGCGTCGTCGATGGCGCGGCGGTAGGTCTGCGCGGTGCGCGTCACGTAATACTGGCTCTTGGTGCGGCCCTCGATCTTGAAGGAATCGATGCCGATCTTCACCAGCCGCTCGACATGCTCCACGGCGCGCAGGTCCTTGCTGTTCATGATGTAGGTGCCGTGCTCGTCTTCCATGATCGGCATGAGCTGGCCCGGGCGTTCCTTTTCTTCGAGCAGATAGACGCGGTCGGCCAGCGGGTGGCGCGTGCCGCCGCCGCAGGCTGAAAACGCCTTGTCGGCTTCCAGCTGCGCCTCGCCGAAATTGAAATCGCCTTCCAACTTCACCGGCTGGACTTCACCGGCGTCGTTTTGGTCGCTGCCAGCCTGCGGCGAGTAGGTCCAGCGGCAGGCGTTGGTGCAGGTGCCCTGGTTCGGGTCGCGGCGGTTGAAGTAGCCCGATAGCAGGCATCGGCCCGAATAGGCGATGCACAGCGCGCCATGGACGAAGACTTCGAGCTCGATGTCGGGGCATTCCTGGCGGATCTTCTCGATCTCGTCCAGGCTCAGCTCGCGCGACAGAATGATCCGCGCCACGCCCATGCGCTGCCAGAACTTCACCGCCATGAAGTTGACCGTGTTGGCCTGCACCGACAGGTGGATCGCCACCTCGGGCCACTTCTCGCGCACCATCATGATCAGGCCCGGATCGGCCATGATCAGCGCGTCGGGGCCCATGGCGATCACCGGCTCGATGTCGCGCATGTAGGTGCGTACCTTGTCGTTGTGCGGCAGCAGGTTGCTGGTCAGGAAGAACTTCTTGTCCCGCGCGTGGGCTTCCGCGATGCCCTGGCCGATCTGCTCCAGCTTGAATTCGTTGTTGCGCGCGCGCAGGGAGTAGCGCGGCTGGCCGGCGTACACGGCGTCGGCGCCAAAGTCGTAGGCGGCGCGCATCTTGGCCAGCGAGCCGGCGGGGAGAAGGAGTTCAGGCGTTTTC
>JAABPT010000327.1 GCA_011391855.1 Burkholderiales bacterium | reverse complement strand
GCCAGGCAGATAGGCTCAGTGTCGCCAGAGCAGCCTTGTATCTTCCATCTGAAGGCAGTTGAACCTTCCAGATGGGAGCCTTGATTGCGTATTTCAGCCCATCGTGGACGGCATTTCAGGCTGATCGTGGACGGGATTTCAGCGTGATCGTGGACGGCGTTTCAGTCTGATCGTGGACGCCGTTTCAGCGGGATCGTGGACGACGGGGGTGGCGCGCAAGTGATTTTCTGACCGGCCTCAGGCTCACCGCTTTTTGCGGTCCGAACTGATGCCAACCAACAGAGTCACGATGCGACAAATCCGAGAGACATTGCGCCTGCACCTGCAGGCCGGGCTGAGCTACAGCGAGGTCGGCCGCGCGCTGAAGATCTCCAAGAGCGCGGTGGGCAAGTACGTCTCGCTGGCCCGGGTGGCCGGCGTGGACTGGGAGGTCGTCCAGACCCTCAGTGACGAAGAACTGGAGGCCCGGCTGTATCGCCCGGCGCTGCCGCGCTGCAGCCACCAACGGGCCCCCGACTTCGGCGTCGTGCACCAGGAGCTCAAGCGGCCCGGCGTCACCCTGATGCTGCTGTGGGAGGAGTACGCCACGGGCAACCCGCTGGCCTACAAGTACACGAGCTTCTGCGTCAAGTACGCCGAGTTCGTCCGTCGCCAGCAGCGCTCGATGCGCCAGATCCACATCGCCGGCGAGAAGCTCTTCGTCGACTACGCCGGCGACACCGTGCCCATCATCGACGCGGCCACCGGCGAGATCACCCAGGCCCAGATCTTCGTGGCCACCCTCGGTGCGTCGAACTACACCTACGCCTGCGCCACGCCGCGCCAGACCACCGCCGACTGGATCGGCGCGCAGGTGCAGACGCTGGAGTTCATCGGCGGCGTGCCCCGCCTGATCGTGCCCGACCAGACCCGCGCGCTCATCAAGACGCCCGATCGCTACGACCCCGAACCGAACCGCACCTATGAGGAATTCGCTCGGCACTACGGTTGCGCGGTGCTTGCTGCGCGCCCGGCTCATCCCCGCGACAAGCCCAAGGTCGAGGGCTCGGTGCTGCTGGTGCAGAGGTGGATCCTGGCGCGGCTGCGCAACCGCCGCTTCTTCAGCCTGGCCGAGCTGAACAAGGCCATCGCCGAGTTGCTCGTCGACCTCAACAATCGACCTTTCAAGAAGCTGCCCGGCTGCCGGCGCAGCGCCTTCGAGTCGCTCGACGCGCCAGCGCTGCGGCCGCTGCCGGTGGCGCGCTACGCCATCAGCCGCTGGAAGACCGCCAAGGTCAACATCGACTACCACGTCGAGTTCGAGGGCCACTACTACAGCGTGCCGCACCGGCTCGTCGGCGCCAAGATCGACGTGCGCGTCACCGGTGCCTTGTTGGAGTGCTTCGCCTCCAACCAGCGCGTGGCCGGCCACCCCGTCAGCGCCGTGCACGGCGGCTTCACCACGACGCCCGAGCACATGCCGGCGTCGCACCGCGCCCATCTGGAGTGGACACCGGCCAAGCTCATCGCCTGGGGTCAGCGCATTGGCGTGAGCACCGCCGCGGTGGTCACCTGGCAGCTTGAGCACCGCCCGCATCCCGAGCAAGGCTACCGCGCCTGCCTGGGCCTGCTGGCCCTGGTGCGCCGCTACAGCGCCGAGCGGCTCGAGGCCGCCTGCACGCGTGCCATGGCCATTCGCGCACCGAACCTGAGGAGCGTGACCAACATCCTCAAGTGCGGCCTGGACCGCCAGCCCTCGCTGTTCCCCGCCACGTCCAGCCCGACCGTCGAGCACGAGAACGTACGCGGGCCCGACTACTACCACTGACACCACCGACCCCCAGCCGTGCCGCCATCCGGCCTGGACGGCGGCACTGGGGGCACTGGACCGGCGGCGTGCAGGGCGCCCAGCAGCACATCACCACGATCCCTGCGCAGCCACCGGGCTGACCCCCGAGCGACATCACTGCAACCCAATGAAGGAAGACCCATCCCATGTTGAACGAACACACCCTGGACCAACTGCGCAGCCTGCGCCTGGACGGCATGGTCCGCGCCATCGAGGAACAAGCCACCAGCACCGCTGCGGCCACATTGAGCTTCGACGAACGGCTGACGCTGCTGGTGCAGCGCGAGGTCGCCTGGCGCGATGACCGGCGCGTGCAGCGGCTGCTCAAGGCGGCCAAGCTCAAGGTCAGCTCGGCCTGCATCGAGGATATCAACTGGCGCGCCAGCCGCGCGCTGGACCGCAGCCTCATCAACACGCTGGCCGGCGGCGACTGGCTGCGCCATGCGCGCAACTTGCTCATCACGGGCGCCACCGGCAGCGGCAAGACGTGGCTGGCCTGCGCCCTGGCCCACCAGGCCGCGCGCAGCGGGTTCTCGGTGCTGTACGTGCGTGCAGCCAGGCTGTTCGACGAACTGCAAGTCGCCCACGGTGACGGCAGCTTCGCGCGGCGGTTGACGCAGCTGGCCAAGCTCGACCTCTTGGTCATCGATGATTTCGCGATCTCCCCCATGGGTGCACCAGAGCGCAACGACCTGCTGGAACTGCTGGACGACCGCATCGGCACGCGCTCGACCTTGATTACCAGCCAGCTGCCGGTCAAGGCCTGGCATACCTACCTCAACGACCCGACGCTGGCCGACGCGATCCTCGATCGGGTCGTGCACTCGAGCCACAAGATCGAGCTCAAGGGCACTCGCTCAATGCGCGAGGGCGAAGCGCCGACGGCGACGTGAACCAGCTGTCATTCACGCCCCCAGACAGGCAAGACCGGACATGAGTACATGGCCCGGTCGGGGCGCCTCCGGCGGCCTGGCAGGGGCCTCAGATCTGAAGATCAATCCAACCCCAAAACCGGCCACGGCATGCCTCTACAGGGAAGGCGTTTCAGGCTGATCGTGGACGGTCAGGGTACATTCACACTTGGTGCTTGCGCGCCTCCCCGGCGCACCCTCGACGCCGCCGTTTCACCGTCCACGATCAGACTGAAACGGGCGTCCACGATCGCTGAAATACGCACACGAGCGTGGCGGCCAGATTGCCGGCCGGACGCTGATCCTGCTGAACGGCCGGGTGGGACGCAAGCGCTTCAA
>JAABPT010000326.1 GCA_011391855.1 Burkholderiales bacterium | reverse complement strand
AGCAGCGCCAGCGACGGCACCGTTTGCAGCACGCCCACGACGCCGAGCACGCTGCTGGCCAGCCGCGGCCGGCGCCAGGCCAGCACGCCCAGCGGCACCCCCAGCACCACGGCCAGCGCCAGCGAGCCGAAGACCAGCGCCAGATGCTGCCCGGTCAGGCGCGCCAGGTCGGGCGCGAACAGCCGGTCGACGAAGCCCTGCCGCGCGCTGGCGGCCGGGCCGGTGCCGGCGAGAAAGCGGCGCGCCGCCTCGGCGAACGACACGCCGTCGAGTTCGACCTGGGCATTGAGTGCGATCATCGCCGCTTCGTTGATGCGCCCGGCTAGTCGTTGCAGCGGCTGCGCGTCGAGCCCGGCGCGCATCAGCAGCACGGCGTCGTAGCGGGGGAAGAAACTGCGGTCGTCGTCCAGCACGCGCAACTGGTAGCGGCCGACCTTGGCGTCGGTGGAATAGATGTCGATGAGGTCCACCTGCCCGGCCGCCAGGGCGTCGTAGGCCAGGCCGTGGTCGAGCGCGGCGCCGGGCCCGAAGGGCAGGCCATAGGCGCGCTGCAGCGCCGGCCAGCCGTCGGCGCGAGCCTGGAATTCGTGCGACAGGCCGAGCTTGAGCGCACCCGCGGGCAGGCGCGCGAGGTCGGAGATGCGCTTCACGCCCAGCCGTTCGGCGTCGCTCGCGCGCAGCGCCAGCGCATAGGTGTTGTTGAAGCCCAGCGGCACCGCCGCCTTCAGACCGCGCGGCGCCAGCCAGGTGTTCAATTCCTCCAGCGACGGGTTGCCCTCGCGCTTGAGCAGTTCGCGCACGATGGTGCCGGTGTATTCGGGGTAGACGTCCACCGCGCCGCTGGCCAGCGCCTGCTCCAGGATGCCGGTATTGCCCAGCCCTTGCTTGTGCTCGGCCGCCACGCCGGCTTCGGCCAGCGTCTGGCGCACGATCTCGCCCAGGATGTAGCTCTCGGTGAAGCGCTTGGAACCGACGACCACGGTGTCGGCAGCCAGCGCCGGGGCGAAGGCGCCGAGCAAGACCAGAAGCCAGGCCACGCGTCCAGTCCATGACCGGCGTGTCATGCGTGTCATGCGTCTTCCCGCCGCCGCGTCACGGACCATCCGTGCCGCGGAACAAAGTCGATGCAGGTGCTGACACGGGCCATGGTGGACTCTTTTCAGGCGCTGGAACAGGTGGCATGCGGGGACCGCATGATGAACCGCTTTTGGCGGGTACCGTGTGCGCGCGGTGGAACACGCGGTGTTCGCCAGCGGTCACCGCCAAAGCGCTGGGGCTAGCTGGGGCTAGACTGGCCGCGGCGGCTGCAGCATCGGCAGCGCCGCCCTTGAACGCCATTGGCAGGAAGCCCGCACCATGTCCCGGCCCGTCGACAGCATCCTGACCTACAACGCCGGGCGCGACCCCGAGCGCCTGGCAATGAAATACCGCAACATGCGCAGCAGCCCGTTCGTCTTCCTGCGCGCCACCTGCCACCTGTTCCCGACACAGATGCCGCAAAGGCGCGCGTTGCCGGCGTCGCCCGCCGTCTGGTCCTGCGGCGACCTGCACCTGGAAAATTTCGGCAGCTACAAGGGCGACAACCGGCTGCCCTATTTCGACGTCAACGATTTCGACGAGGGCGCGCTGATCCCCGCCGCGTGGGACCTGTTGCGGCTGCTGACCAGCGTGCGCCTGGCCTGCCTGCCGCTGGACTTCGACGCCGCGCGAGTGCGTGCCCTGCTCGATGCGCTGCTGGCCGCCTATTTCGGCGCGCTGCGCGGCGGCAGCGCCCGCTGGATCGAACGCGAGACCGCCGAGGGTCCGGTGCGCGAACTCTTCGACTCCGTGCGCGGCCGCGAGCGGGGCGAGTTCCTTGACAGCCGCACCTCGAAACGTGGACGCCGCCGCGTGCTCAAGCTCGACGGCCGCAAGGCGCTGCCGGCCGACGAAGGCGAGCACCGGCGTGTCGGCGCCCTGCTGGCGCGCTTTGCCGCCAAGAGCGGCCGCCCGGACTTCTTCGAGGTGCTGGACGTGGCCCGCCGCATCGCCGGCAATGGCAGCCTGGGCGTGCGCCGCTGGGTGGTGCTGGTGCAGGGCAAGGGTGCGCCCGACGGGCATTACCTGCTCGACCTGAAGGAGGCCCTGCCCTCGGCGCTGACCCCGGCACTGCGGCTGAAGCAACCGCCCTGGGCCAACGAGGCCGAACGCATGGTGGCGCTGGCGCAGCGCTGCCAAGCCGTGCCGCCGGCCTTCCTGCACGCGGTGCGCATGGACGGGCGTGCCTATGTCCTGCGCGACCTGCAGCCCAGCGCCGACCGCGTGGCCTTCGGCGACGCCAAGCAGCCGCCCGAACGGTTGCTGTCGATGATGACCTCGTTGGGCCGCTGCACCGCCTGGGCACATCTGCGCGCCAGCGGCCGCCAGCGTTCGGCCATCGCCGACGACCTGGTTGCCTGGGGTGCCGATGCCGAGGCCCCGCGCCGCCTGCGCCGCGCCAGCCGCGAATGCATGCAAACCGTGCAGGACGACTGGAAGGCCTACAGCCGCGCCTTCGATGACGGCGCCTTTGCACTCGACGCGGCCAGCCCACGCTGAGCATCGCGGCCGACGGGGAGTGGAACCATGACGACCGTGTTGGTGGTGGGGGCAACCGGCGTGCTGGGCCGCCACGTGATCGAGAAGCTGCGCGCGCTCGGGGTGCCCGTGCGCGCGCTGGTGCGTGACCCGGCCCGCGCGGCCGACCTGGCCGCCCCTGGCGTGGAACTCGTGGCAGGCGACCTGATCGACGCCGCGTCGCTGGCCCGCGCCTGCGCCGGCGCCGACCGCGTGCTCGCCGCGGCGCACAGCCTGCTCGGCCGCGGCCGCCATGCGTCCCACCATGTGGACGACGCGGGGCACCGCGCGCTGATCGCGGCAGCGCGCAACGCCGGCGTGAAGCGCTTCGTCTACACGTCGGCGCACGGCGCCTCGCCGGAGCACCCGATCGACTTCATGCGCACCAAGCACGCCGTCGAGCAGGCGGCGCGAGACAGCGGCCTGGACGCCGTGATCCTGCGCCCCACCGCCTTCATGGAACACCATGTCCACCATTTCAATGG
>JAABPT010000325.1 GCA_011391855.1 Burkholderiales bacterium | reverse complement strand
GCTGGGGCGTGGCCTCGGCCTGCATCGGCGGCGGGCAGGGCATCGCGCTGCTGATCGAAAATACCGAGCCTCAAAGTACCCAGTCGAGATGAGCCGCACCCATATCCACCGCGTCGACGTGCATTTCGGCGACTGCGACCCCGCCGGCATCGTCTTCTATCCCAACTTCTCGCGCTGGATGGACGAGGCCTCGGGCGCCTTCTTCCTCGCCTGCGGCGTGCCGCCGTGGCGTGAGCTGTTAAAGGACCGCGGTATCGTCGGCACGCCGCTGCTGGAGATCCACACGCGTTTCATCAAGCCGGCCACCTATGGCGAGACGATCGAGGTCCACACCTCGATCGAAGACTGGGCGGCCAAGACCTTCCGGCACCGGCATACCGTCAAGCGCGGCGACGACGTGCTGTGCGAAGGCACCGAGGTGCGCGCCTTCGTCTCGCGCCATCCCGACGACCCGGACCGCATCCGCGCCATCCCGATCCCAGAAGACATCAAGGCGCTGTGCCTGTGATGCCCCGCCAACCGAAGGAGACGAAGCCATGAAGAAGATCCTGCGCAAGACCCTGGTCGCCGCCGCCGCGCTGCTGGCCACCACCGCCTGGGCCGATGTGAATATCGGTGTCACGCTCTCGCTCACCGGCCCCGGCTCGGGTCTGGGCATCCCGGCCAACAACCAGTTCAAGCTGTGGCCGCAGACGATTGGCGGCGAGAAGGTCAACCTCATCATCCTGGACGACGCCTCCGACCCCGGCAAGGGCGTGGGCAACGCGCGCCGCTTCGTCACCGACGACAAGGTCGACATGATCATTGGCGGCTCGATCACCGTGGTCTCGGCCGCCATCGCCCCGGTGGCCAGCGACGCCAAGACGGTGCAGCTTTCGGTGGCGCCGGTGGGCGTGCCACCGGCCCAGGAGCCGTGGATCTTCCGCCTGCCGCAGGGTTTCTCGGTGATGGCGCATCCGGTGGTGGAGCACATGAAGAAGCAGGGTGTGAAGACGCTCGGCTTCCTGGGCTACACCGACGCCTATGGCGAGTTGTGGTTGAAGGAGATCACCGCGCAGGGCGAGAAGGCCGGCATCAAGGTGGTGGCCAGCGAGCGCTTCGCGCGCACCGATACCAGCGTCACGCCGCAGGCGCTGAAGCTGGCTTCGGCCAACCCCGACGCGATGCTCGTGGTGGCCTCGGGCTCGGGTGCGGCGATGCCGCACATGGCGCTCGTGGAGCGCGGCTACAAGGGCAAGATCTACCAGACCCACGCGGCGGCCACGCCCGACCTGGTGCGCATCGGCGGCAAGGACGTCGAGGGCGCCTACGTCGTCTCCGGCCCGGCGGTGATTGCCGAGCAGCTGCCCGACAACCACCCGTCCAAGGCCGTGGCGGTGGACTTCGTCAACAAGTACGAGGCGGCCGTGGGTGCGGGCATGCGCAACCAGTTTGCCGGCCACGCCTACGACGCGAAGATCGTGCTCGAGAAGGTGCTGCCGGTGGCGCTGCAGAAAGGCAAGCCCGGTACACCAGAATTCCGCGCCGCACTGCGCGACGCGGTGGAAAACATGGGCCGCACCATCTTCGCCCACGGTGTCATGAACTGGACCCAGGCCGACCACTGGGGTTACACCAACGAGACCGGCGTCATGCTCAAGGTGGTGGGCGGCAAGTTCGTCGTCGAGAAATGACGACCCCCAAGACGCCGGATTCGGCGTCGGCCCACCGAGGGGGAGCCCAGGCCGACCGGGGAACCCGCATCGGCCTGGGGATTCGCTGAGCCCGCACGGCGCACCCCATGGACATCACGATCGCCGGCATCCTGGCGCTGGACGGCCTGACCAACGGCGCCATCTATGCGCTGCTGGCGCTGGCCACCGTGCTGGTCTTCGCCGTGACGCGGGTGATCTTCATCCCGCAGGGCGAATTCGTCGCCTTCGGCGCACTCACGCTGGCCATGCTGCAGGGCGGCCGGGTGCCGGGTACGGTGTGGTTCCTGCTCGTGCTGGCCAGCGCCGTGACGCTGGCCGACCTGTGGCACGGCTTGCGTCACCGGCACGCGGCGGCGCGTTTGTTCAAGCAGGCCTTGCGCACGCTGGCATGGCCGGTGCTGGTGTCGGCGATCGCGGTCTGGGCGGCGCCCAAGGGCCTGCCGCTGCTGGCGCAGGCGGTGCTGACCGTGGCGCTGGTGACGCCCTTCGGGCCGCTGATCTACCGCCTGGCCTACGAGTCGCTGGCCGACGCCAGCGTGCTGGTGCTGCTCATCGTCTCGGTGGGCGTGCACTTCGCGCTCGTCGGGCTGGGGCTGTATTTCTTCGGCGCCGAGGGCTTCCGCAACCCCAGTTTCTGGGACGAGCGCCTCAGCTTCGCCGGCCTCACGCTGTCGGGGCAGGCGCTGATCATCTTCGCGGCCTCACTGGCGCTGATCGTGGGCCTGTGGCTGTTCTTCGAGAAGTCGCTCGCCGGCAAGGCGCTGCGCGCCACCGCGGTGAACCGGCTCGGCGCGCGCCTGATGGGCATTTCCAGCAGCAGCGCGGGCCGGCTGTCGTTCACCATGGCGGCCTTCATCGGCGCCTTGTCGGGCCTGCTGATCGGGCCCACGACGACCATCTTCTACGACAGCGGCTTCCTCATCGGCCTGAAGGGCTTCGTGGCCGCGGTCTTCGCCGGCCTGTCCAGTTACCCGCTGGCGCTGGTGGGCGCCCTGGGCGTGGGCCTGCTGGAAAGTTTCGGCTCGTTCTGGGCCAGCGCGTACAAGGAAGTGATCGTCTTCGGCTCCATCCTGCCGGTGCTGCTGTGGCGTTCGCTGCGCGACCCGCACGTCGAGGACTGAATGGCGCGCCCAAGCTCACTTCGTTCGCTGCCCGGCACCGGAGTCACCGGGCCTTCGAGCTGCGCAAACCCGCGCAGGCGGGCTTGCAGCCGCGGCTCTCGATGACTGGATTCGGCTCGTTGCGGACCTTGACTGTCTGCTTCCACGTGCGGGCTGTGGTGGCGGCAAAGGGGTGCCCGGGTGGGGCGCAGCGTGCGACTGAGGCGGTCTTCGCTGCGCTCCGACTGCCCTGCGCTGCTCGGGTCCATGGCCCGGCGCATAACTCGC
>JAABPT010000324.1 GCA_011391855.1 Burkholderiales bacterium | reverse complement strand
GGTCAGCGAGCGGAAGGTGGGCATCGTCTCGATCAGCCCGGGCAGCCCGCCGGCGGACAGCGCGCGCGCGATGCCGGCGTCCAGCGCCTGCACCGCCGCCAGCAGCGCGGGGTCGATCGAGTCGCCGAACTCCACCGTGAAGGCGGCGTCTCCGGCATCGAGCAGGCGCAGGGTCATCGCAAGTTTTTGGTGCGCGCAGGCAGGGCTGTGATTGCAGGGAGCGGCAGCGCCGTCACATACGGTTGGGCAGCCACAGGATCACATCCTGGAAGAAGTAAGACAGCAGTGCCGCCACCAGCATCAGCAGGAACATCGGCGTGGCGGTGCGCGCCACGTAGGTCAGGTCGTGCCGGGTCAGCCCCTGCAGCACGAACAGGTTCAGCCCCACCGGCGGCGTGATCTGCGCCAGCTCCACCAACAACACCGTGAAGATGCCGAACCAGATGAGGTCGAAACCCGCCGCCTGCACCGTGGGCAGCAGCACGCCGATGGTCAGCACCACCATCGAGATGCCGTCGAGGAAGCAGCCCAGGAACAGATAGAACACCGTCAGCGCCAGCACCAGTGCAAAAGGCGACAGGTTCATCGCAGTGATGAATTCGGCCAGGTGCCGGGGCAGGCCGACGAAGCCCATGGCCAGCGTCAGGAAGGCCGCCCCGGCCAGGATGAGGCCGACCATGCAGTACACACGGCAGGCCGCGCCCAGGCCGCCGACGAAGCTCTTCCAGTTCAGGCTGCCTTCCACCGCGGCCAGCACCAGCGCGCCGAGCACACCGATGGCGGCGGCCTCGGTGGCCGTGGCCAAACCCGAGTAGATGGAGCCCAGCACCGCGCCGATCAGCAGCACCACCGGGATGAGGTGGCGCGACGCGTGCAGCTTGGCGGCCAGGCTCATCTTCTCGCCAGCCGCTGGAATCTGCGTCGGATTGAGCAGCGACCACACGATGATGTAGCCCATGAACATCGCCGCCAGCACGAGGCCCGGCAGGATGCCGGCGATGAAGAGCTTGGCGATCGAGACGTCGGCGGCCACGCCATAGACGATCATGATGATCGAAGGCGGGATCAGCAGGCCCAGAGTGGCCGCGCCGGCCAGCGTGCCCACGGCGATCTTCTCCGGGTAGCCGCGCTGGCGCAGTTCGGGCAGCGCGATGCGCCCGATGGTGGCGCAGGTGGCCGCGGACGAACCCGATACCGCCGCGAAGATGGTGCTGCCGATGACGTTGACATGCAGCAGCCGGCCGGGCAGGCGTTCCAGCCAGGGCGCCAGGCCCTTGAACATGTCCTCGCTGAGCTTGGTGCGGAACAGGATCTCGCCCATCCACAGGAACAACGGCAGCGCGGTCAGCGTCCAGCTCGAGGTGGATCCCCAGATCGTGAGCACCATGCTGTCGCCCACCGGGCGGCTGGTGGCGAGTTCCATCGCCACCAGGCCCACGGCCAGCAAGGCCATGCCGACCCACAAGCCCGCGGCCAGGGCCACGAAGAGCAGCACGACGAGCGCCGTGGCGAAAAGCATGTCCATGGAGACCTCGGCAGCTTAGGGGTCAGTCGGCGCGCGGCGCATCGGCGCCGGGCTCGGCAAAGAACGGCCGGCCTGAAACGGCCGACCACAGTGCCTGGGCAAAGGCCAGCGCGAAGCCCACGCAGCCCAGCGCCATGCTCAGCTGCGGAATCCACATCGGCGTGGCGTCGCCGGTGGGCGCCACGTCGTGCAGCGTGTACGACACCCACACCAGCCGCACCGCGAACCACGCCAGGTACAGAGAGATGGCCACACCCAGGCCCAGCGCGAACAGCTCCATGCCGTGGCGCGTGCGCGGCTTCACGTGGTCCAGCAGCAACGTGGCGCGGATGTGCTCGTTGCGTTGCAGCGTGGAGGGCAGCGCCAGGAACAGCGCGGCGGCAATCGCATAACCGGCGTAGCCGTCCAGCCCGGGGAGGTTCCAGCCGAACAGGCGCGCCAGGATGTTCAGCATGATCGCGACGAAGGCGCCGACCATGGCCACACCCGCAAGCATGAGCAGGACGCGATAGAAGCCGAATGCCATTCGATGCAGCATGGATCAACTCCGGATGGTGGACCGGCGCAGCGCCTGGCGCCGCGACGGAGGTAATGGCGCCGCGCCGCGCAGCCCGCGGCGCGGCCTCGGCGTCACTTATGGCGTCACTTCGGGCGTCACTTCGGGCGTCACTTCTTGCGGTAGGCGTCGATGATCGCCTTGCCTTCGGGGCCTGCGGTGGCCAGCCACTCGTTGGTCATCTGCTCGCCCACCTTCTGCAGGGCCAGGCGCACGCTCTCCGACGGCGGTGCCACGGTCACGCCGTTGGCCTTGAGGATGGCGATGGAGTCGATGTCGACCTGTTCGCTGGCCTTCCAGCCTCGCACTTCGGCTTCGGCCGCCGCCTTCAGCACGGCGTCCTGCGTGGGCTTGTCCAGTGCGTCGAAGGCCTTCTGGCTGACCGCCGTCACGTTGCGCGGCAGCCAGCCGTTGACGGGGTAGAAATATTTCACCTGCTCGTAGAGCTTGCCGTCGGCGCCGCTGGCGCTGGAGGTCAGGAAGCTGTTCGCCGCGCCAGTGGCCAGGGCCTGGCCGAGTTCGGGCAGCTGGATCGTCACCGGCGAAGCGCCGAGCAGCTGCGCGATCTTGGTCGTGGCCGGGTTGTAGGCGCGCATCTTGGTGCCCTTGAAGTCGTCGGCGGTATTGATCGGCTTCACCGAATACAGCGACTGGCCCGGCCACGGCACCGAGAACAACATCTTGATGCCCTGCCCCGACAGCACCTTTTCCTGCACCGGCCGCGCGGCGTCGTACAGGCGCTTCGCGTCGGGGTAACTGGTGGCCAGGAAGGGAATGGAGTCGGCGCCGAACAGCGGGTTCTCGTTGGCCATGCCGGAAATGATGAACTCGCCGGCCTGCGCCATGCCGGTCTGGATGGCGCGCTTGATCTCGGGCTGCTTGAACAGCGAAGCCCCCGAGTGCACGGTGATCGCGAGCTTGCCGCCGGTGGCGGTCTTCACGTCGGCGGCGAACTGCTCCAGGTTCTTCGTCTGGAAGGTGTTGGCGCCGTAACCGCTGGGCAGGTC
>JAABPT010000323.1 GCA_011391855.1 Burkholderiales bacterium | reverse complement strand
GCAAGCACAGGTTGAACCGGGAGATCATGGCGCCGCAGGTGCGCCTGAACGGGGTGGAGAACGAGCCGCTGGGCATCGTTTCCACGATGGACGCCTTGCGCATGGCCGGCGAACTGGACGTCGATCTCGTGGAGATCGCAGCCACGGCGGACCCGCCGGTGTGCCGGTTGATGGACTACGGCAAGTTCAAGTACCAGGAACAGAAGAAGGCCGCCGAGGCCAAGAGCAAGCAAAAGGTCATCGAGGTCAAGGAAGTCAAGTTCCGCCCCGGCACCGACGAAGGCGACTACGTGATCAAGATGCGCAACCTGCGCCGCTTCATCGCCGAGGACGGCGACAAGGGCAAGGTCACGTTGCGCTACCGGGGCCGCGAGATCACGCACCAGGACATCGGCATGCGCATGCTCGAACGCATTCGCGACGAGCTGTCCGACGTGGCGGTGGTCGAGCACATGCCCAAGCTGGAAGGGCGCCAGATGATCATGGTGCTGGCGCCGAAGAGGAAGTAGGGAATCAGGATTTGGTGGCAGGGCCGGTGGGTCCGGTCACCGAAGCAGCGCCGGGCCCCGCAAAGGGGCTGCAGGCGAAGAAGCTGCTGCAGGCCGACAAGCACCCGGAAGCGGTTTCCGCGTCGCCTGCAAGAGTCACTTAGAAGGAGCAGTCATGCCCAAGATGAAGACCAAGAGCGGCGCCAAGAAGCGGTTCCGCGTCCGTCCGGGGGGGACCGTCAAGCGCGGTCAGGCGTTCAAGCGCCACATCCTCACCAAGAAGAGCACGAGCCGCAAGCGCGACCTGCGCGGGCCGACCAACGTGCACGAGTCCGACATGGGTGGCATCGCCAAGATGCTGCCTTTCGCCGGTCTTTGAGCTTCCACTGACGGACAAGGAGAACACACATGCCTCGCGTCAAACGTGGTGTCACCGCACACGCGCGCCACAAGAAGATCCTGGCCTTGGCCAAGGGCTTCCGCGGCCGCCGCAAGAATGTCTTCCGCATCGCCAAGCAGGCGGTGATGAAGGCCGGGCAATATGCCTACCGTGACCGCCGCACCCGCAAGCGGGTGTTTCGCCAGCTCTGGATCGCGCGCATCAATGCCGCGGCCCGCGCCGGTGGCATCACCTACAGCAAGTTCATGGCCGGGCTGAAGAAGGCCAATATCGAGATCGACCGCAAGGTGCTTTCCGACATGGCCATCCACGACCCGGCGGCGTTTACGAGCATCGTCGACAAGGTGAAGGCTCAACTGGCTTGACGCCGCGCTGCCGTGCACGTCACGGCAGCCGTCAATGCAGACGAAGGCCGTCACCTGGGGACGGCCTTTTCACTTTTGGGGTCCGAACGATCCTTTCGCCACCACGAACATGAACGACCTTGAACTACTGCTGCTAGCGGCAAGGGCCGAATTCGAAGCCGCGCCGACGCCGGCCGAACTGGAAAACGCCAAGGCGCGCTATCTGGGCAAGAGCGGCCGCGTCACCGAATTGCTGAAGGCGCTGGGCGCCTTGCCGGTGGAGCAGAAGAAGGCCCGTGGCGCCGAGATCAACCAGGCCAAGACGGGCATCGAAACCGCCCTGCAGGCGCGGCGCGACGCGCTGGCCGCCGCCGATCTGGAGCGACAGCTGCGCGCCGAAGCGCTGGACGTCACGCTGCCCGGCCGCCGCCGTGGCACGGGCGGGTTGCACCCGGTGAGCCGCACCATCGAACGCATCGAGGCCATCTTCGGCAGCATGGGTTTCGACGTTGCCGAAGGCCCCGAGATCGAAACCGACTGGATGAGCTTCACCGCGCTCAACAACCCCGAGAACCACCCCGCGCGGTCGATGCAGGACACCTTCTACGTCGACATGAAGGACGCTTCAGGACGCTGGCTCAACCTGCGCCCGCACACCAGCCCGATGCAGGTGCGTTATGCGCGTGCCCACGCGGCCAAGTACGCCGGCGAACTGGCGCAAGGTCGCCCGATGCCCGAGATCCGCGTCATCGCCCCCGGCCGCACCTACCGCGTCGACAGCGACGCCACGCACTCGCCCATGTTCCACCAGTGCGAGGGCCTGTGGATCGGCGAGAACGTCAGCTTCAAGGACCTGAAGGTGGTGTTCATCGACTTCGTACGCCAGTTCTTCGAGACCGACGATTTCGACGTGCGCTTCCGGCCCAGCTTCTTCCCCTTCACCGAGCCCAGCGCCGAGATCGACATCGCCTTCCGCAGCGGTCCGCTCGTCGGGCGCTGGCTCGAAGTGGCCGGCTCGGGCCAGGTGCACCCGAACGTGGTGCGGGCTTACGGCCTGGACCCCGAACACCAGATCGGCTTCGCCTTCGGCATCGGCCCCGACCGCCTGGCCATGCTGCGTTATGGCATCGACGACCTGCGGCTCATGTTCGACGGCGACCTGCGTTTCCTGACGCAGTTCAACTGACCGCCTTCCCGCCGAATCCACCGAAGACCACAGATCCCATGCAATTCCCCGAGTCCTGGTTGCGCGAGTTCTGCAACCCACCGTTAAACACCCAGCAACTGGCCGACCTGCTGACGATGTCGGGCATGGAGGTCGAGGACCTGCGCCCGGTGGCGCCGCCTTTTTCAGGCGTCGTGGTGGCCCAGATCCTGAGCGCCGAACCGCACCCGCAGGCCGACAGGCTGCGCGTGTGCCAGGTCAGCGTGGGTGCCGGCGAGCCGCTGCAGGTCGTCTGTGGCGCGCCCAATGCACGCGCTGGGCTGAAGGCGCCACTGGCCGTCGTTGGCGCCGAATTGCCCGCAGGCGACGATGGCCAGCCGTTCAAGATCGGCATCGGCCAGTTGCGCGGCGTGGAAAGCCGCGGCATGCTGTGCAGCGCGCGTGAACTGAAGATCGCCGATGACCACGGCGGTTTGCTGGAACTCGCTGCGGATGCGCCAGTGGGCACCGATATCCGCCAGTGGCTCAAGCTCGACGACACCGTCTTCACCCTGAAGCTCACACCCAACCTGGCACATGCGCTGAGCGTTTATGGCATTGCGCGCGAAGTCTCGGCCCTGACCGGCTCGCCCCTGCTGACGCCGGCCATCGACGCCGTCGCCCCTGCCTTCGCCGACAGGCTGCCGGTGGAAGTGCTGGCCA
>JAABPT010000322.1 GCA_011391855.1 Burkholderiales bacterium | reverse complement strand
GCCATGCCGCCGCGCAGCGTGGGGACCACGGTGTCGCGGCTGAGGAAATAGCTGGTCTCCATTTCGTCGAGGTGCACGCCGCGGCCGGCCAGCAGCTTCAGCGCCTCGGGCACGTCGGGGTCGTTCTTGAAGCCGAAGTGCAAGGTCACCTGCCAGCAGTCGTGGCCGAGCGACTCCACCTCGCAGCGCTGGTCGAAACCGACCCACGGCCGCTCGTGGTGCTGCACGTCGACGAACAGGTTGCGCTCGTGCAGCACCTTGTTGTGCTTCAGGTTGTGCAGCAGCGCCGCCGGCGTGGAGCCCTTTTCGGCGCTGAGGAAGACCGCCGTGCCCGGCACGCGCAGCGGCGGGCTCAGGAAGACCGACTCCAGGAACAGGTCGAGCTCGATGGCTTCCTCGCGCAGCCGCGCGCTCATCAGCGCGCGACCCTGCTTCCAGGTCACCATCAGCGTGAACATGGCGCCGCCGATGACCAGCGGGAACCAGCCGCCTTCCAGCACCTTCACCGCGTTGGCCGCAAAGAAGGTCAGGTCGATGACGAGGAAACCGAAGGTGGCTGCCACGCACACCGCCAGCGGCAGCTTCCAGGCCCAGCGGATGACGAAGAAGGTCATCACGGTGGTGATGGTCATGTCGATGGTGACGGCAATGCCGTAGGCGTGGGCCAGCGCGCTGCTGTTGCCGAACACCACCACCGCGAAAACGACGCAGACGTAGAGCGACCAGTTGACGAAGGGCACGTAGATCTGCCCGGTGTCGCGCACGCTGGTGTGCAGCAGCCGCAGCCGCGGCAGGTAGCCCAGCTGCACCGCCTGCTTGCTGACCGAGAACGCCGCCGTGATGAGCGCCTGCGAAGCGATCACCGTGGCCGCCGTGGCCAGCACGATGAGCGGGAACAGCGCCCAGGCCGGCGCCATTTCGTAGAACGGGTTGCGCACGTTCTCCGGGTGCTGCAGCAGCATCGCGCCCTGGCCGAAATAATTCAGCACCAGCGCCGGCATCACGACGCAGAACCAGGCCAGCCGGATCGGCCGCTTGCCGAAGTGCCCGAGGTCGGCGTACAGCGCCTCCGCACCCGTCACGCACAGCACCACGGCGCCCAGGGCCACGAAGGCGGTGCCCGGGTGCGCGAAGGCAAATCCGATGGCGTACTGCGGCCCCAGCGCCGCCAGCACCTGCGGGTGCTGGGCGATGTGCACCACGCCCAGCAGCGACAGCACCGCGAACCAGGTCAGCGTGACCGGCCCGAACAGCCGCCCCACCGCGGCAGTGCCGAAACGCTGCGCAGCGAACAGCGCCGTCAGCACGACCAGCGTCACCGGCACCACCCAGCGGTGCAACGCGGGGGCAGCCACCTCCAGCCCCTCCACCGCCGAGAGCACGCTGATGGCCGGCGTGATGACGCCGTCGCCGAAGAAGATGGCGGTGCCGAAAATGCCCAGCAGCAGCAGCCGCGAGCGCAGCCGCGGGCGGTGCTTCACCGCCTGCGACGCCAGCGCCAGCATCGCGATGAGGCCGCCTTCGCCGTGGTTGTCGGCGCGCAGGATCAGCACCACGTATTTCAGCGAGACGATGATGGTGAGGGTCCAGAACACCAGCGACAGGATGCCGAAGATGTTGTCCGGCGTGAGCGGCACGCGGCCTTGCGCAAAGACTTCCTTCAGCGCGTACAGCGGACTGGTGCCGATGTCGCCGTAGACCACGCCGATGGCCGCCAGCGTCAGGGCGGCCAACGCGCCGGGCGTGCGGTGGTGAGGGTCGGCGCTCATGGACGAAGCCGCGATTGTGCGTCGGGCCGGTCAGGGATGCTGCGCCGCACCAACCGCAGTGGCGAACCTGTTGCGCAAACGCTTCAGAGCGCGTGGCGACGGGCTGCGCCACACCGAGCCGTCACTCGTAGTTCTCGGCGTCGGGGTCGGTGGCTTCCAGTTCGTAGGCCGCGGCCAGCATGGCCAGGCGGCCGATCACGCCGTACATGTAGAAGCGGTTGGGCGCGCTGGCGCCGGGCTTGGCGCCGGGGCGCGGCAGCTGGGTGCTTTCGGCGAAAGCCAGTTGCACGAAGCCGGCACCGGGGGCATTGAGGCTCTCGTCGAAGGCGCGGTGGGCATGCGTGCGGTAGAAGCCGCCCACCACGTAGCGGTCGATCATGCACACCACCGGCTCGGCCGCCGCGTCGTCGATGCGTTCGTAGGTGGGCACGCCTTCCTGGATCAGCACCTCGGTGATGTCGGCGGCACCGCCGTGCGCGGCGCTCATCTGGTGGCGGGCCAGCAGGTCGGCGTCGTCCAGGTCCTTCACGTCGCGCACCGTCATCAGCCCCAGGCCGCTGGTGCCGTTGTCGGCCTTGACCATGACGAAGGGCTTCTCGTTGATGCCGTATTCCTTGTGCTTGCGGCGCACCTTCGTGAGCATGGCGTCGACGTGGCCCTTCACGCAGTCCAGACCCGTGGCCTGCGTGAAGTCGACCTTGCCGCACTGCGCGTGCATGGGGTTGATCAGCCAGGGGTCCATGCCCAGCAGCTTGGCGAACTTCTTGGCCACTTCCTCGTAGCTCTGGAAGTGGCGCGACTTGCGCCGCACCGTCCAGCCCGCGTGCAGCGGCGGCAGCAGGTATTGCTCGTGCAGGTGCTGCAGCACCGGCGGCAGGCCGGCCGAGAGGTCGTCGTTGAGCAAGATGGTGCAGGGGTCGAAATTCTTCAGCCCCAGCCGCCCGCGCGTGCGCAGCAGCGGTTCCACGACAAGCTCGCTGCCGTCGGGCAGCACGCGCGTGGTCGGCGCGGTCACGGTTTCGTCCAGCGTTCCCAGGCGCACGTTGAGACCGGCCTGGCCGAAGATCTGCATCAGCCGCTGCACGTTGAACAGGTAATGCGGGTTGGCGCTGCGGCTGTCGGGAACGAGCAGCAGGTTCTTGGCCTCGGGGCAGATCTTCTCGATCGCCGCCATGGCTGCCTGCACCGCCAGCGGCAGCATCTCGGGGGCGAGGTGGTCGAAGGTGGACGGGAACAGGTTGGTGTCCACCGGCGCCAGCTTGAAGCCGGCGTTGCGCAGGTCCACCGAGCTGTAGAACGGCGGCGTGTGCTCCATCCATTCGAGCCGGAACCAGCG
>JAABPT010000321.1 GCA_011391855.1 Burkholderiales bacterium | reverse complement strand
CAGGGACTTGATCATGGAAACTCCTCGTGTGGGCGGGTCAGGGGCCGCGAGCCCGAACGGTGCGGCTGCGGCGAGGCCACGGTAGGCGGCTCGTATGACGCCCCAGTGACGGCGGTGTGACGCTTGGACGCGCTGGGCCAGGGACCGCGTCCGTGCACGCGTCATCCGCGCGCCTGGCGCAGCGGCGGGTCGTGCGCGGGGCGGAAGTCGGGGCTGGTGTGCGGCACGGCCAGCAGCGTGTCCCTGATCATCGGCCCGTTCACGTCGACGCACTCGGCTTGGAGAGCCCCGGCACAGTGGCTGGGGCCGGATCTTCCAAGGCCGATCGAAGCGCCCTGAAAGCCAGGGCCAAACTCAAGGACAAGCCCGCTGCTGATCCTGCTCGACGGGTTCGCTGGATTTCAGCGAATCACCGTCGACGTCGAGGCGACCCGATCAGGGCGTCGTCCGCTTCAACGGCGCGGCAGCCCGATCACCGTGCCCTCGCGCCTGTCGTCGGCGGCCCCGTACTGTTTGCCGGTCTTCTGGTCGATCAGTACGGCCTGCACCGAGCCGACGTCGCCACCGGTGATGCGGTAGCCGAGGGCACTCATGCCCTGGATCGACGCCGCGGGCAGCCGGGGTTCGAGTTGCACGCTGCCATTGCCTGTGACGCTGGCGCTCGCCACCGAGATGCGCCCGGCGTCGATCGCCTCCTGCAGCCCCATCTTGTGGTCGACCAGATTGACCGTGATGTTGACCACCGAGTTGATGATGGTCGCGCCGCCTGGCGAGCCGTAGGCCAGGATCGGTGTGCCTTCGGGCGAGAACAGCATCGTTGGTGCCATGCTGCTGCGCGGCCGCTTGCCGGGTTGCACGTCGTTGTAGCCCGTCTCGCCCGACACGCGGTTGGTGCTGCGCACGGTATTGAAGTCCGTCAGCTCGTTGTTGAGCAGGAAGCCATGGTTACGGAACGAACCGTCGGGCCGGTAGAAGCCGGCGAAGGTGCCGATGCCGTGTGACGACTCGATGGTGTTCGTGTACGAGACCACGTTGCCCCACTTGTCGACCACCGAGAAGTGCGTGGTGCCGTTGTCGGGGCCGGTGACCGGCGGGGCCTTGGCAACCGCCCTGGCCGGAGTCAGGCCGCTGGTCTCGAACATGCGCGGATCGCCAGGCAGCGGGTCGGTCGTCATGCGCACGCCGGGCAGGATCATCGCGCTGCGACCGTTCAGGTAGGTCGAATCGATCAGACCCTTGGTCGGCACCGGAACGAAGTCGGCGTCGGCCATCCAGTCGGCTCGGTCGGCGAAGGCCAATCGCATGGCCTCAGCCATCACGTTCAGCGTCTTCACCGAACCGAAGCCATAACCGGCATCCGCGTCCGCCAGCGGAAAACGCTCGAGCATCTTCAGGATCTGAATCACCGTCAGCGCGCCCGATGACGGCGGCGCCATCGACTTGATTTTGTAGCCGCGGTAGATCCCTTCGATGGGTTCGCGGATCGCCGGCTGGTAGGCCTCGAGATCGGCCAGCGTCATGCGGCCGGGGGCACCGGCTTGCGTGACCCCGCCGACGACGATCTCGGTGCGCGCCTGGCCCTCGACGATGCCCTGGGCGATGTCGCAGCCCCTTTCGGGCATCTGCTTGTAGAAGCAGTCCGGTCCGTGCGCCGCGATCAGTTTCAGCGTCTCTGCCAGCGGCTTGTTCTTTACCAGAGTGCCGGGTGTCGGCGCGACGCCTCCAGGGCAGAAGTAGGCGGCGCTCTCGGGCGAATTCAGCGCGCGGTCGGTGCAGCTGACCGACGAGAAGCGCGGCGTGGCCGCGAAGCCCTTTTCGGCCAAGTCTATCGCTGGCTGCAGCAGCTTGGCCAGCGGCAAGCGGCCGTGCTGCTCGACCACCATCGCGGTGCCGCGCACCATGCCGGGCACGCCGACCGACAGACCGGTTCGCGATCGCAGGTTTGCGGGAAGAATCGCTTCGAACATGTCGGGCGTGGCCCCTGCCGGCGCCTTCTCCCGCGAGTCCACCGTGAAGGTCTCGCCCGTGCCGGCCAGGTGGATCATCATGAAGCCGCCGCCGCCAATGCCAGCCGACTGGGGTTCGACCACGTTCAGCGCGTAGGCGATCGCCACCGCGGCGTCAACGGCATTGCCGCCCTGTTCCAGAACCTTGGCGCCGGCTTCGGCGGCATAGGGGTTGGCGACGGACACCACGCCCTGCCGGTAGGCCTTGCCGGCCCACGACGGCGGCTTGCCCTTGGCCTGCGACGGCAGCTTCACGGAGGACTCGACGCCCGGCGTCTCGTCGCCACTGTCGGCCTGCGCCCAGGTGAAGGCGCTGCAAGCCAGCAAGACGGCCAGGCGCACGGCGGTGGCTTGGCGCGGGAGGTAGTGCGATGCGTTCATGCTCGGTCTCAAGAAAAAAGGGGGAGTGAACATGCTCGCCCGGTGGAGGAGCGACTGCAAGTCGGGATAGCACCCGGAGAGCGGCGTGTGCAGCGCCACGCTCCCCCTCAAACAGGGGGGATCCGATGGGCTCCATGTTCGAGTCGCAGGCAGCGGCGATGGCGTGCCGAGGACATCGCGACCTGGCGGCCGCCACGCGTGATCAAGCCGGTGCAGCAGGCGCGGAGCCTGGTGCCGGTTGGTGCAGGATGGTCGCCAGCTCGGGCATGAACGCCCCGGGCTCGCAGCGCGTGAGCGCAGCTTCCAGTGTCGAAAACACCGCGGCCGCGATGTCCTTCACGGCCCCGGCATCGGCAGCCATGGCGTTGTAGTAGCCCAGGTCCTTGCAGGCATTGGCAATCGAGAAACGCAAACCCGACGGGTCGTGTGCCAGCAGATAGGGCTTCACCCGCTCCAGGGCGGTGCCGCCGCCGCCGCCCTTGGCCAGCACGTCGACGAACACGGCGGGTGCCACACCGTTGCGCTGCGCGCAGGCGGCCGCCTCGGACAGCAGCGCCACCATGCCCAGCGACACGTAGTTGTGCAGCAGTTTCATGCTGTGGCCCGCACCCACCGGCCCGGCGTGCCTGATGTTCTCGGCGAAGCATTCCAGCAGCGGCCGGCAGGCCTGGAGCAGCGCCGCGTCGCCACCCACCAGTAGGTTCAGCCGGCCTTCGGCCGCTTCCTTGGGTGTGCGCGTCATC
>JAABPT010000319.1 GCA_011391855.1 Burkholderiales bacterium | reverse complement strand
GATGCGCGCCATCGTGCTGCGCGAACTGCTCAAGTTCTCGCAACAGACCGGGCGCCTGGCGTCGGCGCTGGTGCGCCCGCTGCTGTGGCTGGCGGTGTTCGCCGCGGGCTTTCGCAACGTCTTCGGCGTCGCCATCGTCGAGCCCTACGACACCTATGTGTCCTACGACGTCTACATCGCGCCGGGGCTCGTGGGCATGGTGCTGCTGTTCAACGGCATGCAGTCGTCGCTGGCAATGGTCTACGACCGCGAAATGGGCCTCATGCGCCTGCTGCTGACGGCGCCGCTGCCGCGGCCCTGGCTGCTCTTCAGCAAGCTCTGCGCGACGGCGTTGCTGTCGGTGCTGCAGGCACTGGCCTTCGTGGCGGTGGCGGCGCTGCTGGGCACGACGCTGCCGGTGCTGTCGTGGGCGGGGTTGCATGCCTTCGTCGCGATGGTGGCCGGCGCGCTGATGCTCGGTGCGCTGGGGTTGCTCCTGTCCGTGTACATCAAGCAGCTCGAGAACTTCGCCGGCACGATGAACTTCGTCATCTTCCCCATGTACTTCATGTCGACCGCGCTGTACCCGCTATGGAAGCTGCAGGAATCGGGCGCCGACTGGGTCTTCCAGCTGGCGCGTTTCAACCCGTTCACCCATGCGATTGAGTGGGTCCGCTTTGCGCTCTATGGCAAGGACCCGGGCCTCGCGCCCTACGTCGTGCTGGGCTGCGGCGCGGCCTTCTTCGTCGTCGCCTGCTGGGGCTACGACCCACAGCGCGGCTTCGGTGGTCTCACCAAACGCGGTGGACCGGCATGAACGACGCCATCTCGCGGCGCTCGTGCCTGGGCCTAGCTCTGACGGCGCTGACGCCGGCCCGTGCGTCGTCGACCTTTCCTTCGCGGCCGATCACGCTGTGGATCCCCTGGGCAGCCGGCGGCGCCACCGACATTTCGCTGCGCCTGCTGGCCGACCTGGCATCGCCCTTCCTGGGCCAGCGGGTGCTCACCGAAAACCGCGGCGGGGCCGGCGGCACGCTGGTGATGCCGGTGCTGCAATTGGCCGAACCCGACGGCTATACGATTGCACAGCTGCCGTACCCGGTGTTCCGCATCGCACACACGCAGAAGGTGCTGTGGGACCCGATCCGGGACACGACGCCGATCCTTCAGGTCTCCGGCGTGACTTTCGGCGTGCTCGTCCAGGCCGGCAGCGCGCTGCGTTCGCTGGAAGAGCTGTTCGCCTTCGCCCGCGCGAAGCCGGGTGAACTCAGCATTGCGACCAATGGTGTCGGCACCACGCCGCACGTGGTGCTCGAGGAGCTGTTCACCGCGCGCGGGCTGCGCTATATCCACGTGCCCTACAAGGGCACGGCCGAGCAGATCAACGCCGTCGCCTCGGGCCAGGTGATGGCGGGCGTCAACTCGACCGGCTTCGGGCCTGCCGTCGACAGTGGTCGCCTGCGCCTGCTGGCCACCTTCGGTGCACAGCGCTCGAAGCGCTGGCCCCAGGTGCCGACGTTGCGCGACTTGGGCTACGACATCGTGGCGCAGTCGCCCTACGGGCTGGTCGGGCCGGGCGGCATGCCGGCAGGCGTCGTGGAGACGCTGCACGCCGCGTTCAAGCGCGCAATGTTCGAGCCCGCCTTCATTAACGAACTCGCGAAGTACGACCAGGATGTCGACTACCTGGGGCCGGCGGAGTACTTACAGTCCTGTCGCGAGTTTTACGACCGCGAGCGCCGCGCGGCCGAAAAGCTTGGCCTGTCGCGCGGCGGCAAGGGGACCTGAAGTGAAGCGGTCCCTGCGCTCGCCATGCGCGTTCGCCCGAGGGCCAACTGCCCCTGGCTCCGGACGGCCGAGTGGCGCTCTGATGGCCGTACTGCGCCAGCACCGCGAGCTCTGGAGCCCCGCCCTGGCGCTGGCCGTTGGCGCTGGGCTGGGAGCTGTTCGGCAAGCTCAGCGAGATGTTCGACCGCAAGTGCGGCAGTTCTGGCGCACTGGGCGGGAACGACTTCGGGCCGAGCGGCGGATTGCGCGCACTCGAAAACTGGAACAACGAGCCGTTCGTCGGCCCGGGCGCGCCACGCGCCCTGCGGCTGGGTCCGCGCTGGACCCTCGGGGAGTGCTGAGCAAGGCCCGTCTCTTGCTTCGCTGCGCTCGGGGCAGCCTGGCTGCCCCGCCCGCGTCGGCGGCGTGACACACTGTGCCGTGCCCGACGCATGGCACTGGGTTCACGGTGCCTGCCGGGCGCACCGCAAGCCAGGAGTCGCCACCCGATGGATCGTTCCGATGTGCTGTTGCATGAGGCCCGCCGGCGCGCGCTGGCGCTCGAGCAGGAGGTGGGCCGCGCGGTGGTCGGCCAGGCGCGTGCCATCCGCCTCATCAACATCGCCATCTTCGCTCGCGGCCACGTGCTGCTGCAGGGCGACGTGGGCGTAGGCAAGACGACGTTGCTGCGTGCCTTCGCGCGCGTGCTGGGTGGCGCCTTCGCGCGCACCGAAGGCACGATCGACCTGATGCCCAACGACCTGGTCTACTACACCTACATCGGTGCCGAAGGCCGGCCGGCGGTGGACCCCGGGCCGCTCATCCACCATGGCGAAGACCTCGCGATCTTCTTCTTCAACGAGATCAACCGCGCCCGGCCGCAGGTGCATTCGCTGTTGCTGCGCGTGATGGCCGAGCGCAGCGTGTCGGCATTCAACCGCGTGTTTCGCTTCCCGCACCTGTTGGTGTTTGCGGACCGCAACCGCGTCGAGCGCGAAGAAACCTTCGAGATCTCGGCAGCGGCGCGCGACCGCTTCATGCTCGAAGTGGTCATCGACGCGCCGCTGAGCGACGAAGATCGGCGCGGCCTCGTGTTCGACCCGCGTTACCACGATACCGACCGTCTCGTCGACAGCCTGGCCGCGGGCATGCTCGAGCACACCGAGCTGAACGCGGTGTCCGAGTGCATCCAGCGCAGCGTGAGAACCTCGGACACGCTGCAGGCCTACGCGCTGGCGCTGTGGCGCGCCACAGCGCAGCCGGCCGAGTTCGGCGTCGTGTTGCCCGACATCGACATGACGCAGCTGATGCTGGCTGGCGCCAGCCCGCGCGGCATGAGCCTGCTGCTGCGCGCGGTGCGCGTGGCCGCCTGGCTGGACGGCCGCGAC
>JAABPT010000318.1 GCA_011391855.1 Burkholderiales bacterium | reverse complement strand
ACCTCGCGCGGCACGAAGCCCTGGTCCTCCCAGGCGGTAGCGTGCGGCTCGACTTCACGCGCAAGGAAGCGTGCGACCTGCTCCCGCAGCAGTTCGTGATCGGGCGTGGTGTAGATGGATTCCATCGGCTTTTGATGTGTTGGGGACAGAGCTTCGCTTCGCTACGGTCTGTCCCGCAAAGTCATTACATGCGGAACACGCCGAACTTCGGCTCGCCGATCGGCGCGTTGAGCGCGGCCGACAGGCCCAGCGCCAGCACGCGGCGGGTGTCGGCCGGGTCGATCACGCCGTCGTCCCAAATGCGGGCGCTGGCGAAATAGGGGTGCGACTGGTGGGCAAACTGGTCCAGCAGCGGCTGCTTGAAGGCCGCTTCCTCTTCCGCGCTCCAGCTGCCGCCCTTGGCCTCGATGCCGTCGCGGCGCACCGTGGCCAGCACGCTGGCCGCCTGCTCGCCGCCCATCACCGAGATGCGCGCGTTGGGCCACATCCACAGAAAACGTGGCGAATAGGCGCGCCCGCACATGCCGTAGTTGCCGGCGCCGAAGCTGCCGCCGATGATGATGGTGAACTTGGGCACGCTGGCCGTGGCCACGGCCGTGACCATCTTGGCGCCGTGGCGCGCGATGCCTTCGCTCTCGTACTTGCGCCCGACCATGAAGCCGGTGATGTTCTGCAGGAACACCAGCGGGATCTTGCGCTGGCAGCACAGCTCGATGAAGTGAGCGCCTTTTTGCGCGCTCTCGGAAAACAGGATGCCATTGTTGGCAATGAGGCCCACCGGGATGCCTTCGATGCGCGCAAAGCCGGTGATCAGCGTGGTGCCGAAACGGGCCTTGAACTCGTCGAAGTCGCTGTCATCGACGATGCGCGCAATGATCTCGCGCACGTCGAAGGGCTTGCGGGCGTCGGTCGGGATCACGCCATAAAGCTCCTGCGCTGCATAACGGGGTGCCACCGGTTCGTGCGTGGCGATCGGCGGCAGCTTGCGCGCGTTGAGGTTCTTCACGGTCTGGCGCGCCAGCGCCAGCGCGTGCAGGTCGTTCTGCGCCAGGTGGTCGGCCACGCCCGAAAGCCGGGTGTGCACGTCGCCGCCGCCGAGGTCTTCGGCGCTGACGATCTCGCCGGTGGCGGCCTTCACCAGCGGCGGGCCGCCCAGGAAGATGGTGCCCTGGTTTTTCACGATGATGGTCTCGTCGCTCATGGCCGGCACGTAGGCGCCGCCGGCGGTGCACGAGCCCATGACCACCGCGATCTGCGCAATGCCCTGCGCGCTCATGTTGGCCTGGTTGTAGAAGATGCGGCCGAAGTGGTCGCGGTCGGGGAACACCTCGTCCTGGTTCGGCAAGTTGGCGCCGCCGGAATCCACGAGGTAGATGCAGGGCAGGCGGTTCTGCTGCGCGATCTCCTGCGCCCGCAGGTGCTTTTTCACCGTCATCGGGTAATAGGTTCCGCCCTTCACGGTGGCGTCGTTGCACACGATCATGCAGTCCACGCCGCTGACGCGACCGATGCCCGCCACGATACCGGCGCCCGGCGCGTCGTTGTTGTACATGTTGAGCGCGGCCAGCGGCGCCAGCTCCAGGAAGGGGGTGCCGGGGTCCAGCAGCATCTGCACCCGGTCGCGCGGCAGCAGCTTGCCGCGCCCGGTGTGGCGGTCCCGGGCCACGATGCCGCCGCCCTCGGCGACTTTGGCGAGTTGCACCCGGAGGTCGTCGACCACGGCGCGCATGGCGGCGACATTGGCCTGGAAGTCGGCGGATCGGGCGTTGAGTTTGCTTTCCAGAACGGGCATGTTCATCCTCTTGTGGTGGCGCTCCATCATGGCGCCAGGATGCAAGCATAGGAACAGGGATTCCCCGGTGGGCGTCATTGAGGTTGCAAATCCTGCCACATTGTGGCAGCCTTGGCTGATGACCGCCCCGTCCAGTTTCGTCCCTGCCACGAACGCCACCGCGGGTGCGGAAGCGACCCCGATCGCCTTTGCCCGCACCATCGTGGCCGCCTACCAGCGTGTTGGTCGCGATGCCTCACAGGCGCTGCAACTGGCACAGATCACGCCAGCCGAACTCCTGCGGGCCGACGGCCGCATGACCGCCCGCCAGATGGAGCTGCTGTCTGGCGCAGCGATGCAGGAACTGGACGACGAAGGCCTGGGTGCCTTTTCGCGGCGCCTGCCCTGGGGCAGCTACGGCATGCTGGCGCGCGCCTCGCTCAGTGCGCCCGACCTGGGCGTGGCGCTCAAACGCTGGTGCCGCCACCATGGCCTGCTGACCGGCGACATCCGGCTGAGCGTGGTGAGCGCCGGCGCGCAGGCCGCGATCGTGATCGACGAGCACGCCGACCTGGGTGCCGCGCGGGAATTCACCCTGGTCCACGTGCTGCGCAACATCCACGGCCTGGCCTGCTGGTTTGTGGACTCACGCATCCCGCTGCAGGAGGCGCGCTTTCCGTTTGCGCCGCCGCCCTATGTCGCGGTCTTCTCGATCCTGTTTGCGCCAGCGGTGGCCTTTGGTGCCCGGCGGGCCGAGTTGCGCTTCGACGCGCGCTACCTGGCACTGCCGCTGCGCCGCGACGAAGCCGCGATGTCGCAGATGCTGCAGCGCGCCCTGCCGCTGACCGTGCTGCAGTACCGGCGCGACCGCCTGCTGGTGCAGCGCGTGCGCCAGGCGCTGGCCGCGCAGCCGCTGCAGACGCACAGCGCCGAGGCGCTGGCCGCGTTGCTGGCCGTTTCGGCGCGCACGTTGCACCGCCAGCTCAAGGACGAAGGCGCCACGCTGCAGGGCCTGAAAGACGAGGTGCGCCGCGCCCGCGCCACCGAGTTGCTGCTGCGCACCACGCGGCCCATCAAGCAGGTGGCTGCGGCGGCCGGCTTCCTGAACGAAAAAAGCTTCATCCGCGCGTTTCGCGGCTGGACCGGGCACAGCCCGGCGGTGTATCGACAGCAGGCCAATCGGGCTGCGTAAACGGCCCCTACACTCGATGCCATGATCACCCTGCACCATTGCGTCAGCGCCCGCTCGTTCCGCCCGCTGTGGCTGCTGGAGGAACTCGGCCTGCCCTACACCCTGCGCATGCTGCCGTTTCCGCCGCGTGCCCACGCCCGCCATTTCCTGGCCGACAACCCGCTGGGCACGGTGCCGCT
>JAABPT010000317.1 GCA_011391855.1 Burkholderiales bacterium | reverse complement strand
TGTTGCGCTTGACGATGCCGAGCTGGTACATGGCTAGAGCCCCTTCGCCTTCAATGCGGCGTCCAGCCGCGGGTAGACACGCCGCGCATTGCCTGCATAGACCTTGAGGCGATCCTCGGCCGAGAGGATCTTCGAGCCCTCGATATAGCGCTTGGTGTCGTCGTAATGGTGCCCCGTCTCGGGGTCGATGCCGCGCACGGCGCCGATCATCTCGCTGGCGAACAGGATGTTGTCCACCGGGATCACGGTGGTCAGCAGGTCGATGCCGGGCTGGTGGTAGACGCAGGTGTCGAAGAACACATTGTTGAGCAGGTGGTCCTTGAGCAGCGGCTTCTTCAGCTCCTGCGCCAGGCCGCGGAAGCGACCCCAGTGGTAGGGCACCGCGCCGCCGCCGTGCGGGATGACGAATTTCAGCGTCGGGAAATCTTTGAACAGATCACTGGTCAGGCACTGCATGAAGGCGGTGGTGTCGGCGTTCAGGTAATGCGCGCCGGTGGTGTGGAAACACGCGTTGCAGCTGGTGCTGACGTGGATCATGGCCGGGATGTCGTACTCGACCATCTTCTCGTAAACCGGGTACCAGTGGCGGTCGCTCAGCGGCGGGCTGGTCCAGTGGCCGCCCGAAGGATCAGGGTTGAGGTTGATCGCCACGTTGCCGTACTGCTCTACGCACTTCACCAGTTCGGGGATGCAGCTCGCCGGGTCCACGCCCGGGCTTTGCGGCAGCATCGCGGCGGGGATGAAGTGGTCGGGGAACAGCTGCGCCACGCGAAAGCAGAGTTCGTTGCAGATGGCGGCCCAGGTACTGGACACCTGGAAGTCGCCGATGTGATGCGCCATGAAGCTGGCGCGCGGGCTGAATACCGTGAGGTCGGAGCCGCGTTCGCGCATTTTGGCCAGCTGATTGGTTTCGATGCTCTCGCGGATCTCGTCGTCGCTGATCTTCAGGTCGGCGGCCCGCGGCATCTGGGCAGCGTCGGCGATGCCGGCGATCTGCGCATTGCGCCAGGCTTCCAGCGCCTTGGGCGCCGTGGTGTAGTGGCCGTGGATGTCGATGATCAAATTGGGTCTCCAGGTGTTGCCCGCGCGGCCGGTTCCATGCCATGCCGGCGCTGGGTCTCGTCGGCCGCGGGCGAGGCCATGAAGTCGAGCAAGGCACGCACCGCGCCGGCTTGCGTCGAGGCCGTGCACAGGCCGGCCGAAAAGGTGGTGATGAAGTCGCAGCCCGGCGGCAGCGTGCCGATCACGTCGATGCCTTCAAGGTGCATCAGTTCGCTGAGCTGCTGAAAGCCGAGTTCGATTTCGCCGGTGGCCACCAGGCTGCCCACCGGCACGCCCGGCGGCGGTATCACGATGCGGTGACGCAGAACCTCGGCCAGGCCCCAGCGCTCGAACAGCCGCGCCAGGTGGGTGCCGCTCGGCCCGGTGGAACAGCCGATGCTGCGCGCGGCCGCCACGGCCTGCCGCAGCGCGGCCTCCGAACCCACGTCCGGGTGCGGCGCGCCGGCGCGCACGGCCATCGCCACCGGCGAGCGCACCAGGTCGACGCGGCTGCCGGCCACGACGTGGCCCGAGGCGATCAGCTTGTCGAGAGCGTCCGACGCCAGCACCACCGCGTCGAAGGCCTCGCCGGCCTGCACGCGCCGGGCCGCGTCGACGCCGCCCACCGATTCCAGCGCCACCTCGCAGCCGGCCTGCCCTGCGTAGGCGCGGGCCAGTTCCGCCAGCACCGGGCGCGTGGCCATCGAGGAAATGAGGGTGATCGGGGCGGACATCTGTTTCTGGAGCAGCAGGGGCCAGTCGAAAGCCGGCGGGCAGCTCGCTCGGCACGGTTGCCATTGTTGAGCAGCGCGAGCCCTTCATCAACGGCATGCCGGGATGGGCAACTGCAACGCTGCGCAGGGCCGAAAGGCGCGCCACAGCCCGCCGCACGGGTCAATGCAGCGGCCACCGAAACCCGGCCGGCAAACGCGCACCGCGGGTCAGGGCGCGTGCAGACGCAGGTAGCTGGCGAAACGCGGCAAGCCGGTGGCCGTCGCGCCACGATGGGTGTAGGTGACGACGGCGCCCACCGGCGGCGGGTTGGCTCGCTCGGCGTCGCTGAAGCCGGTGCCGACGAAGAATTCCAAGCCCTCATCCGTGCGCACGTGCAGCGCGCCCAGGCGACCCCGGTGCTTGCCGCGCCCGGCCACATGGCCCACCACGCGTGCCTCGGCGTCGTGCAGCGGCTTCAGCTTCAGCAGGGACGGGCTGCGGCCGGGCACATAGGCGGCGTCGGCACGGTGCAGCATGAGGCCTTCGCCGCCGTCGGCCACGGTCGCGGCGAGCAGGCGTTGCAGTTCTTCGCGGCTGGCCACCGCGGCCTGCGCCACGGCCTGCAGCGGCGGCCAGGCCAGGTGCCTCGCCAAAGTATCGATCGCGGCGGCACGGGCCGCGAAGGTGCCGGCGGCGCCAGGCAGGTCGAACACCATGTAGCGGATCCGGCGCCACTCTTCGTCGTTCGGCACCTGGCGCCGCACGGCCGCCGACAGCCGATCGAATTGCCCGCGGCCCAACCACAGCTCGCCGTCCAGCGCCACGGCCGGCAGCCGTGCGGTAAACCAGGCCGGCACCGCCACCACCCGGCCGCTGCGAAAACGCAGGCGGCCGCCGTCCCACACCGCGCGCACACCGTCGTACTTTTCACTCACCAGGAAGCCTTCCGGTGCCACGTCGGCCGGCGCCTCCTGCGCCAGCAGCAATGCCGGCAGCGCACCGGCGGCGGGCAGCGCCCAGGCACCGGCCGGCAGCGCGGCCAGGCAGGCCAGGAAGGTGCGGCGATTCAAGTCGGGCATGGCGGGCTCCGGTGCGTGGGCGAGGCCCGCAGTGTTCACCGCGCGCCACCGCCCGCCCATCGCCCAGGGGGCGGTCCGGCCCACCCTCCGTTGGGGGCACACACCTGTCTGGGGACGGCAGTCCCCGAAGGCTCAGCTCACCTTGACCATGTCGCTGATCTGCTGCAGCGCGCTGGGGTCCTCGATCGTCGTCAGGTCGCCCGGGTCGCGTTGCTCGCACACAGCCTGGATGGCGCGCCGCAGCATCTTGCCCGAACGCGTCTTGGGCAGCGCGCTGACGAAGCGCACGCGCGCCGGCCGCGCCACCGCGCC
>JAABPT010000316.1 GCA_011391855.1 Burkholderiales bacterium | reverse complement strand
ACGCACATCAACATTGCCGGCGCCGCGGTGGCGCGCCACGCGAAGAACCGCGAAGCAGCGGTGCAGTTCCTGGAATACCTGTCCAGCGACACCGCGCAGCGTTACTTCGCCGATGGCAACGACGAATACCCGGTGGTGGCGTCGGCCGCCACCGAGAACCCGGCGCTGACGAGCCTGGGCCGCTTCAAGGCCGAGACGGTGCCCATCGGCAAGGTGGGCGCGAATACCGCGGCGGTGCAGCAGATGCTGGACCGCGTCGGGTTCAAGTGACGATGAAGTGACGATGGCCGGTCTGAGATTCGGCGCAACCCTCAAGTGCGCTGATCGCAAACCCGGTGGCGTCGCATCTGCCGGCGGCTTAACGTCGTGCACGTCGGGGTCGGCTGCGGCCGGCTCGAGCAGCGCGTCTTGCCGCGCGGCTGGCCCCGGCGGCAACCCCATGGGCCCGCCAGAGGCCCGCACCGGAGACAAGACGATGACAAGCCTACGTTCGTGGTCGACAGCTGCCTTGGCGGCCTTGCTGTTCCCGCTCGGCGCCACGGCGGCCGCCCAGCCCGCCGCTTCGGCGACGACGGTCAAGCTCAGCGTGCTGTCGAGCGCGCCGCAGTGGGTTTCGGGCGGCGACGCCCGCATCCACGTGCGTGCCGCACTCGGCCAGCGCGACAAGCTGGAATTTCTGCTCAACGGCCGCCCGCATGCGGTCGCCATGAAGGAGGTCGCCGACGGCCTGGAAGGCGTCGTTACCGGCTTGGCCGTGGGCGCCAACCAGCTCGAGGTCAAGCACCGCAACGGCAACGTGCGCGATGTGATCACGCTGACCAACCACCCGATCACCGGGCCGATGTTCACCGGGCCGCAGCAGCAGCCCTTCGTCTGTAACACGAACCAGGGCGGTGTTGCCCGTCAGCCGAAGGTCGACAGCGCCACACCACCCGGCTACAGGGTGACCGACGGCCCGACCGTCGCGTCCGGCAACACGATCGGCTACAGCCGTGACTGCTCGATCGACACCTTCGTTACCTACCTTTATCGCCGCAACACCGGTGGCGGTCTGGTCGCGCTGCCCGCCGACGGCGTCCGCCCCGCCGACATGGGTACGGTGACGCTGGCCGACGGCCGCACGGTGGACTTCATCGTTCGCCGCGAGGTCGGATCGATCAACCGTTTCCTGTACAGCATCGCGATGCTGGCCCCGGCGCCGGCGGCCGACAGCGCCAAGCAGGACGACACCAGCCGCTGGAACGGCAAGCTGCTGTACTGGTTCCAGGGCGGCGTGGCCATCGGCCACAGCCAGGGCACCGTGCACAGCGGCTCGCTCAATGCCGATATCCTGGGGCAAGGCATGGCCATCGTGCATAGCAGCGGCAACAACACCGGCACCCACTACAACATGAATATCGCCGGCGAGACGGCGATGATGACCAAGGAGCGTTTTGTCGAACGCTACGGCGTGCCGGTCTACACCGTTGGCCTGGGCGGCAGCGGCGGCGCGATCCAGCAGTACCTGATTGCGCAGAACCACCCCGGCGTGCTCGACGGCCTGCTGCCAGTGCAGAGCTATCCCGACATGGTCACGCAGACCATCCACGTCGGCGACTGCGAGTTGCTCGAGTACTACATGGACGTCACCGACCTCAACAATGCCAAGTGGCGCACGACGAAGAACCGCACCTGGCTGGTCGGATTCAATGCCGAAGAGGGCTTCGCGCGTGTCAACGATCCCTTCGCCGGGATCAAGACGGCACTCCAGCTCAACACTGCACCCGGCAGCACCGAGTGCATTCCGGCTTGGCGCGGCTTGACGCCGCTGTCGATGAACCCGCTCTACGGCCAGGCGACGAATCAGCAGTTCTACGAACCGCAGAGCGCCATCGCCGCGATCCGCTGGACGCACTACGACGACCTGCGCAACGTCTATGGCGTCGACGCCAACGGCGCCGCGCGCACGACCTGGGACAACGTCGGCGTTCAGTACGGCCTGCGTTCGCTGAATGACGGCAAGATCACGCCGGCCGAGTTCCTGCACCTGAACTGGAGCATCGGCGGCTGGAAGCACCCCAGCCAGATGGTGCAGGAGACCTTCCCGTTCTTCCCGCCTCTCAACGCGGCGAACACTGCGGCCGAGATCAACAAGGCGCTGACGATCCCCGGCTACTTCGACCCCTGGAGCAGCAAGAACATGTATCTGGCGCCCGACGCCGCGACGCCGGCGCCGCGCACCGCGGGCGACCCTATCGCGATGCGCGCTGCCTACACCAGCGGTCATGTCTTCGGCGGCCGCCTCGACGTGCCGGCGATCGACCACCGCCAGTACATGGAGCGCGAGCTCGACATGCACAACTCGCACCAGAGCTTCGCGGTGCGGCAGCGCGTGACACAGCGCATGGGCCACAGCGACAACCTGGTGATCTGGTTCACCGACACGATTCCCCAGACGCCGAAGGCCAGCCAGACCCTCGAGGCGCTGGCGGTGATGGACCAGTGGTTGATGAATATCCGCGCCAATCCGAAGGCCGGCGTCGCAGCCAACAAGCCGCCGATGGCGGTCGACGCCTGCTTCGACCGCTTCGGTGCGCTGATGGCTGCCGGTGCCGGTGCCTGGTCGGGCATCCTGGATGGCGCGGCGCCGGGCGCCTGCACGCAGGCCTTCCCGCTCTACGGGACCTCGCGCATCGTCGCCGGCGCGCCGATCGAGGGTGGCATCTATTCCTGCGCGCGCAAACCGATCGAGAAGGCCCTGGCCGACGGCACCTACGCGCCCTGGCTGCCCACTGCGGCCGAAGCAGCACAGTTGCGGCAGATCTTCCCGCAGGGAGTGTGCGACTACAGCCGGCCTGATCAGGCCAGACCCTGAACCGGTGGGCCTGTTCCGCAGCAGCGAAACGAAGGGCGGCCCGTGGGCCGCCCTTCTTGTGTGTGCGCGCTGCTCAGGCCGGTGCCGGCACGCTTGGCAGCCCCGCCAGCGCCATCGCCAGCTCGGCCTCGTCATAGGGCTGGTCGACCAGCTTGCCGGCGTGGTAATTGCTGTAGGAACTCATGTCGAAGTGGCCGTGGCCGCACAGGTTGAACAGGATCACCTCGCTGCGGCCCTCGGCCTTGCAGCGCAGCGCCTCGACGATGGCGCCCTTCACGGCATGGTTGGCCTCGGGCGCGGGCACGATGC
>JAABPT010000315.1 GCA_011391855.1 Burkholderiales bacterium | reverse complement strand
CGGGATGTGGCCCTCCTCGTACTCCGCCGGGTAACGGCAGTCGATCAGCTTCGCAGCACTGCGCTCCAGCAGTTCACGGGCGGCGGCGGCGTCCACCTCGGCCACCATGGCGGGCTTGAGCAGCTGGTCGAAGTCCGGCTTGCCCAGCTCCAGCAGCCGTCCGGGCGAGATCATCTTCACGGTGGCGGTGCGCGCCCCCTCCAGCAGCAGCGCCTCTTCGCCGAAGCCTTCGCCTTCGCCGAGCACGGTGACGCGGGTGGTTTCGTCGGTGAAAGGGTCGGTGACCCACACCTCGGCTTCGCCGGACAGGATGACGAAATAGGCGTCGCCCGGTTCGCCCTGGGTGACGATGGTCTCGCCGGACTCCACCGCACGCTCGGTCATGCGCTCGAAGGCCGCCTGCACGTTTTCCAGCGGCACCTTGTGAAACACCTTGAGGTACTTCAAGGGCAAATGGATGTCGCCCAGATGGCTCCAGCCCAGCATTTCGTCGAGCGCGTCACTGTCGATCGCCAGCACCTCCGAGTCGGCGCGGGCGCGTACGCGCATGCCGCTGCCGGCCGCGCTGAGCAGGGAAAAACCGGGCCCGTCGGCGTTGACGGCGATGCGCCATGCGCCCACCTGTTCGCGGCCGTCGCGCCCGGTCCAGGTGCGTTGCACCTCCAGTTCGCCCGCCAGCAAGACGAGGTGGTCGCTCAGCCCGCGGGCCTCTTCGGTCAGCCACTGCCCGGCGCCGGCCTGCCGCCGCGGGCTGCGCTCCAGCAGGGCCAGCAACTGCCCCTGGGGCAGGCGTGAAAACATCGTCGTCGCACCCAGCCGCCTGGCCAGTTCAACAGGGTCCATGCCTGCATCCTCCATGGCCGGTGAGTGTAGACATGCCGGGGCATGCCGGCCGCAACATGCTCACCACAGCGGTCGGCCCGCCGCGGCGGCCGCCTCCGCCACAATCACGGCGATGAGACGGACTCTTTCGCTGTCGGCCAAGCTCGGCGCCATCGGTGGTGTGCTGCTGCTCATGGCACTGGCCTCGATCGGCCTCACGCTGTGGGTGACCTGGCAGCTCGAAGGCGGCGCGGCGGCGGTCAACGAAGCCGGACGCATGCGCATGCAGACCTGGCGCCTGGCGCAGACCCTGGCGGCCGGCAACGGCGAAAAGCTGCAGGCGCACCTGGACCGTTTCGACCAGAGCCTGGTGCTGCTGCGCAGCGGCGACCCTTCGCGCCCGTTGTTCGTGCCGCACGACGCCGAATCCCGGCGATCGTTCGAGCGCGTGCAAAACGGCTGGCAGGCCCTGCGCACACGCTGGTCCACGGCCCCGGCGCCGACGGCGGCCGAAACGGCCGTCCAGGCCGAGACCTTCGTCGACCACATCGACGCCTTCGTCAGCGCCATCGAAACCCAGCTCGCGCGCTGGACCGCGCTGCTCAACGCCTTCCAGTTCGTGATGATGGCGCTGGCGCTGGCCAGCACGGTGGCGCTGCTGTACGCCGCGTACCTGTTCGTCTTCAACCCGCTGGCGCGGCTGCAGGCGGGCCTGGCGAGCGTGGGCGAAGGCGACCTGTCGGCGCGCGTGGAAGTGGACAGCGACGACGAATTCGGCCTGCTGTCGGCCGGTTTCAACCGCATGGCGCAAACGCTGCAGGGCCTGTACCAGAGCCTGGAAGCGCGGGTGCAGGAAAAGACGCTGCGCCTGGAGTCCGAGCGCGCGCGCCTGGCCGCCTTGTACGAAGCCGCGGCCTTCGTCGCCACCGCCACTTCGCTGGACACGCTGGCGCAGGGCTTTGCACGCCAGGTGCGGCGCGTGGCGCGGGCCGACGCCTCGGCGGTGCGCTGGTCGGACGAATCCAACCAGCGCTACCTGATGCTGGCCTCGGACTGCCTGCCGCAGCAGCTGGTCGACGCCGAACAGTGCGTGCCCGCCGGTGACTGTTTCTGCGGCCAGCGCCGGGGCGACGCGACGACGCGTGTCATTGCGATCCGCACCGCCGACACGACGAAGAAGCCGGCCCACTGCGAGCGCGCCGGCTTCGAGACCGTGATCAGCGTGCCGGTGCGGCTGCACGAACGCATGGTGGGCGAGCTGAACCTCTTCTACCGCTCGGCGGCGACGCTGAACGACGAGGACCGCACCCTGCTCGAGACCCTGGCCAGCCACCTGGCCGGCGCCATCGAGAGCCAGCGCGCCGGCGCGCTGGAGCGCGAGGGTGCGGTGGCCGAGGAACGCGGCCTGCTGGCGCGCGAACTGCACGACTCCATCGCACAAGGCCTGTCGTTCCAGAAGATCCAGGTGGGTCTGCTGCGCGACGCGCTGCGGCGCCAGGACGCGGCACGCGCCGATCGTGTGCTCGACGAACTCGACGCCGGCGTGCGCGAAAGCCTGTCGGACGTGCGCGAACTCCTGGTGCATTTCCGCACCCGCACCAATGCCGAGGACATCGAACCGGCGCTGCGCACCACGCTGCAGAAGTTCGAGCACCAGACCGGCCTGGCCACACACCTCACGATCGAGGGCGACGCGATGCCGCTGCCGCCCGACGTGCAGGTGCAGGTGCTGCACGTGGTGCAGGAAGCGCTGTCCAACGTGCGCAAGCACGCCCATGCGCGCGAGGTGTGGGTGGAAGTGCAGCAGGCGCCGCAGTGGCGCGTGGAGGTGCGCGACGACGGCCTGGGTTTTGCCCCCGGCGCGGCCGAGGCCGACCAGACCCACGTGGGCCTGCGCATCATGCGCGAGCGCGCACAGCGCATCGGCGCCACGGTGGAGGTGGTTTCGGTGCCGGGCTCGGGCACCGCGGTGGCGCTCACGCTGCCGGAACGCGAGCGGTTGGCAGCATGACGAATGCGCCCATCCGCGTGCTGCTGGTCGACGACCACACCCTGTTCCGGCGCGGGCTGAAGGCGCTGCTGGCCGGCGATGCACGCTTCGCGGTCGTCGGCGAGGCCGGCGACGCCGGCGAGGCGCAGCGCCAGGCCGCGGCGCTGCAGCCCGACGTGGTGCTGCTCGACAACCACCTGCCCGGCGTGAGCGGCGTCGACGCGCTGGCCGGGCTGCGCGAAGTGTCGCCGAGCGCGCGCGTGCTGATGCTCACGGTGAGCGAGGACGAATCCGACCTCGCCGCGGCGCTGCGCGGCGGCGCCCAGGGCTACCTGCTGAAGACCGCCGACAGCGA
>JAABPT010000314.1 GCA_011391855.1 Burkholderiales bacterium | reverse complement strand
GCGGCTGGGCACCGATGGCGTAGGCCTTCAGCGCCACGGACAAATAGTCGGCATGCTGGCCGGCCAGCTTGGGGTAGCTGCCGTCGATCGGCTTGCTGTAGTTGGCGCCGTGGCAGGAAGCACAGGCGCCGCGTGTCAGCAGTTCGGCCACCGCGGCGGGGGGCTGCTCGGCCGGCGTCTCGGCCACGGTCTTGATCATCGATGCGCCATGCTGCTCGTAGTAGGCGCCGAGGTCGGCCATATCCTGGTCGGTGAGCGACCCGGCAGTGCCGCGCATCGAAGGATGGCGGCGCTCGCCCTTCTTGTAGGCGGTGAGCGCCGCGACGATGTACTTCGCGCCCTGGCCCGAGATCATCGGCACCTTGTGCACCTGGGGAAAGCTGGACTGGTAGCCCTTGATGCCGTGGCAGCCGATGCACATCGCGGCCTTCTTCTCGCCAGCCGCCGCGTCCTGTGCGTACACGCCAGAGAGCGCGAAGAAAGAGCCGGCCACGGCCAGCAGAAGGGTGATCACGTTGCTCATCGTCGAAGAAGGTTGGGTCGTCTGGCGCGGGCACAGGGCCGCAGGTTCAAGCTGCTGCGGATCGGCGGCGATTATAGGCAGACCCTTATACTGAAACGATCGCATCCGGCACCTCTTGCCCCACCCGCACGATGAAATTTCAAGGCTCCGACCAGTATGTCGCCACGCAAGACCTGATGCTGGCGGTGAATGCCGCGGTGACGCTGCAGCGTCCGCTGCTCGTCAAGGGCGAGCCGGGCACCGGCAAGACCATGCTCGCCGAGGAAGTGGCGCGCGCCCTGGGGCTGCCGCTGCTGCAGTGGCACATCAAGAGCACGACCAAGGCGCAGCAGGGGCTGTATGAATACGACGCAGTGAGTCGACTGCGCGACAGCCAGCTCGCCGGCGCAGATGCCGAGCGAGTGCGCGACATCCGCAATTACATCGTGCGCGGCGTGCTGTGGCAGGCCTTCACCGCCGACGAACCCACGGCGCTGCTCATCGACGAGATCGACAAGGCCGACATCGAATTTCCCAACGACCTGCTGCGCGAACTCGACCGCATGGAGTTCTACGTCTACGAGACGCGCGAACTCGTCAAGGCCCGGCACCGCCCCATCGTCTTCATCACCAGCAACAACGAGAAGGACCTGCCCGACGCCTTTCTGCGCCGCTGCTTCTTCCACTACATCAAGTTCCCCGACGCCGACACCATGCGCAGCATCGTCGACGTGCACTTTCCGGGGCTGAAGAAGGAACTGCTGGGCGCGGCGCTGAAGACCTTCTACGACGTGCGCAACCTGCCGGGGCTGAAGAAGAAGCCGAGCACGAGCGAACTGCTGGACTGGCTCAAGCTGCTGGTGGCCGAGGACATCCCGCTGGAAGCGCTGCAGAGCCAGGACGACAAGGTCGCGGTGCCGCCGCTGGTGGGCGCGCTGCTGAAGAACGAGCAGGACGTGACGTTGTTCGAGAAGCTCGTCTTCATGCAACGCCACAACCGTTGACGCGCATGGACTGGCCGGCGCCGGTTGAATTGCGCGGCCGCCATGCCGTGCTGGTGCCGCTGGCCAGCGAACACGAAGCCGCCCTCTGCGAGGCCGCGCGCGACGGCGAACTGTGGCGCCTCTGGTACACCAGCGTGCCGCCGCCGGAGGGCATGGCCGCCGAGATCGACCGGCGGCTGGCGCTGCAAGCCACCGGCAGCATGCTGCCCTTCACCGTGTTCGACGGCACGGGCCGCGTGGCCGGCATGACGACCTACATGCACATCGACGCCGTGCACCGCCGGCTCGAGATCGGCAGCACCTGGACACGTGCTTCGGCGCAACGCACGCCGCTTAATACGCAATGCAAGCGGCTGCTGCTTGCGCACGCCTTCGAGGCGCTGGACTGCATCGCGGTGGAATTCCGCACCCACCGGCTGAACAGCCAAAGCCGCCGCGCCATCGAACGCCTGGGCGCGCAGCTCGACGGCATGCTGCGCGCGCACCAGCGCGCCGCCGACGGCTCACTGCGCGACACCGCGGTCTACAGCATCACCGCCGCCGAGTGGCCGGCCGTGCGTTCACACCTCGACTGGCAGCTGGCGCGTCCGCGCTGACCTCGCCCCGAAAGCCCCCCGGAGACACCATGGCGAAGAAGAAGAATTTCACCGTCGAAGACCTGTGGCGCATCGAACGCCTGGGCAACCCCAGCCTGGCGCCCGACGGCGCGCAGGCGGTGGCTGCGCTGACGCGCTATTCGATGGACGACAACAAGTCGTCCTCGTCGCTGTGGCTGCTGTCCACGCTGGGCGGCGCACCGCGGCCGCTCACGCACTGCGGCGACAAGGATGGCGCGCCACGCTGGAGCCCGCGCGGCGATCTCATCGCCTTCACCGCCAAGCGCGAACAACAGGGCAAGAAAGACGACGAGACGCAGCTCTACGTCATCGCCCCCGACGGCGGCGAAGCCCGCCGCGCGGCCGAGGTGGCTGCCGGCGTGGAGGCCTTCCGCTGGTGCCCCGACGGCAAGCGATTGCTGTTCGTCTCCTGGGTCTGGCCGCAACTCAAGGGCGGCGTCGCGCAGGCCAAAGCGCACAAGGTCTTCAAGGACCGCAAGGAAACCGGTTACGCCACCAGCGAGGCGCAATACCGCTTCTGGGACCACAACCTGCCGCAGGGCCGCGTCGCCCACCTGCACCTGCTGGAACTGCGCGCCAGCGGCCAGCCGGGCAAGGTGCGCGACCTGTTCGAGGGCACGCCGTATGAGTTGAGCCGCTCGGACCCCGATGCCAACCAGTTCGACGTTTCGCCCGACGGCAAGCGCATCGCCTTTGCCTTCGACCCGGCGCCCGAGAAGCGCGCCGACGGCCGCTTCGCGCTGGCCGAGATGGAGCTGAAGAGCGGCAAGACCACGGTCATCGTGCGCGACGCCGAGTGGGACTTCGGCAGCCCGCGCTACAGCCCCGACGGCCAGCGCATCGCCTTCACCGCCAGCCACCAGGGCCGCAAGCACACCATGCCGGCACATCTGGCGATCTGGCATCGCGAGGACGGCCGCCACCGCGTGGTCAGCGCCGAGTGGGACCACGAAGTGCACGCCCCGCTGCACTGGGAAGACGATGGCGAAGCGGTGCTCTTCACCGCCGAACAGAAAGGCCGCACGCACCTGTGGCGTTTCGACCTGCCCG
>JAABPT010000313.1 GCA_011391855.1 Burkholderiales bacterium | reverse complement strand
ATCATCAGGTCGGCCAGTTCGTCGATCACCACCACGATGTGCGGCAGCCGCTCCAGCGGCTCGGGGGCTTCGGGGGTCAGGCTGAAGGGATTGCCGATGGTCTCGCCGCGCTCGTGGCTTTCGGCGATCTTCTTGTTGTAGCCGGCCAGGTTGCGCACACCCATCTTGCTGAGCAGCCTGTAGCGGCGTTCCATCTCGCCCACGCACCAGTTCAGCGCGTTGGCGGCCTGCTTCATGTCGGTGACCACGGGCGCCAGCAGGTGCGGGATGCCCTCGTAGACGCTCAGCTCCAGCATCTTCGGGTCGATGAGGATCAGCCGCACGTCGCGCGCCTCGGCCTTGTAGAGCAGGCTCAGGATCATGGCGTTGATGCCCACGCTCTTGCCCGAACCCGTGGTGCCGGCCACCAGGCAGTGCGGCATCCTGGCCAGGTCGGCCACCATCGGGTTGCCGATGATGTCCTTGCCCAGGCCCATGGTCAGCATCGAGGCCGACGCGTTGTAGACCTCGGAGCCCAGGATTTCCGACAGGCGGATCATCTGCCGCCGCGCATTGGGCAGCTCCAGCGCCATGGTGTTCTTGCCCGGGATCACCTCCACCACACGGATGCTGATCAGCGACAGCGCACGCGCCAGGTCGCGCGCCAGGCCCACAATCTGCGCGCCCTTCACGCCCGTGGCCGGTTCGATCTCGTAGCGCGTGATCACTGGCCCGGGCGAGGCGGCCACCACGTGCACCTCGACACCGAAATCCTTGAGCTTTTTCTCGATCAGCCGGCTCGTCATCTCCAGCGACTCCGGCGGCACGCCCTCCTGGCGGCCGGCCACGGCGTCGAGCAGGTCGACCTGCGGCAGCTTGGTATCGACGAGTTCGGCGAACAGCGGCTTCTGGCGTTCCTTGGCCACGCGCTGCGACTTCGGGATCTCGGCCAGCGGCGCCGCGATGACCAGCGGCACGTGTTCCTCGACCTCGGCGCGCTGTACCTCGACGACCTCTTCGCGTTCGCGCGCAGCCACTTCGCCCAGGCGGCGGTCTTCCTCGATTTCACGCCGGCCGGCACGACTCTCGCGCAGCGTGTCGAACTTCTCGCCGATGACCTCGGCCACGCGCAGCCACGAGAAGCGCAGCGCCATCGCCAAGCCGGCCACGCCCAGGGCGATCCACAGCACGCCGGAGCCGGCAAAGCCCAACCAGCGCATCGACAGCGGGCCCAGCGTGGCACCGAGCACGCCCCCGGCATGACCCGGCAGCAGGACTTCCCAGCGGTAAAGCCGCGTCCATTCCAGCGCGCTGCTGGCGGCCATCAGCAGCACCAGGCCCAGCCAGAAAACCCAGCGCGGCGCACGCTCGGCCGGCGCCTCGCCGCGCAGGGTCAGGGCCAGGGCCGACAGCCAGGCGCGCAACGCCACCGGCACCAGCCACCAGGCCGAGAAGCCGAAGAGGAAGAGCGCGACGTCGGACACCCGCGCGCCGAGAACCCCCGCCACGTTGCGCGTCGGCTCACCCGTGCCCGAGGTGGTGAAGGCGGTGTCGCCAGCGTCGTGCGAAAGCATCGCCAGCACGAACAACACCCAGGCGATGGCGCTGGCCAGCAGCAACAACTGCCGGCGCCAGCGCGGGCCGGCTTCCAAGGGGGAGGGCACGACGGCAGCGCTGCCGTCACCCTGCAGGGAACCGAGCGGAAAACTCATGACCGGCATTGTGGCCGATCAGGATTCGCGGCCCGCTTGCCGGGCCGTCGCCTTCAATCGTTCTGCAGCCGATCCTTGAGGACCACCGAGCCGTTGTCCTGCGTCTCGATGACACCGCGCTCTTCCAGGTCCTTCATGACGCGACTGACCATCTCGCGCGACGCGCCCACCACCTTGGCCATGTCCTGGCGGCTGACCTTGTGGCGGATGATCTTTACGCCTTCGGGCGTTTCCTCGGCCATGTCGAGCAGCGTACGCGCCACGCGGCCGTACACGTCGAGCAGCGCCAGGCTCTCGATCTGGCGGTCGGCATTGCGCAGCCGGCGCACCAGGCCGCGCAGGATGCCGTAGGCCAGCGTGCTGGGGTCGGGCAGGCAGCGCGCGAAGTCGGCGCGCGCCAGCACCAGCATGTCGGTCTGGATCTCGGCGCGCACGGTGGCGGAATGCGGCTCGTTGTCGATGAGGCTCATCTCGCCGACATAGTCGCCGGACTCGAGCACCGCCAGGATGACCTCGCGGCCTCGCGAGTCGGACGTGAGCACGCGGGCACGGCCGTTGAGCAAAATGAACAAGGCATTGCTCTTGCGCCCCTGCTCCACCACCAGCTCGCCACGTCGGAAGCGGCGCTTGACGACGCTGTCGGCAATGGCCTGCGCGTGGTCGGCGGTCAGCATGGAAAACAGCGGTACGCGCCTGATCAGGTCCAGGTTCGACAGCATCGACATTCGCAGACTCCTTTGGTTGTGCCCGGCTCGTTCCAGGCCGCGAAGCCGCCTGGTCTGCAAGAATCGAACTATTGTGCCCACAGCTCAGCTTGCCCGGCTTGCAGCCACCGGATGCGGCCCCGATGTCACTTCAGGGTGTTGGTTGCACCCGACGTCCTTCAGACTTCACTTCACACACGATGAACTCCCCCGCACAGCACGCCCGCGTTCTCATTCTCGGCTCCGGCCCTGCCGGCTACACCGCCGCTCTGTATGCGGCCAGAGCCAATCTCGAACCCATGCTGATCACCGGCATGGCGCAAGGCGGCCAGCTCATGACCACCACCGAGGTCGACAACTGGCCGGCCGACGTGGCCGGCGTGCAAGGCCCCGACCTGATGCAGCGTTTCCTGCAGCACGCCGAGCGCTTCAACACCAAGATCGTGTTCGATCACATCAACAAGGTGGATTTCGGCCAGCGACCGTTCATCCTTGAGGGCGATTCGGGCCAATACAGCTGCGACTCGCTGGTCATCGCCACTGGCGCCAGCGCCAAATACCTGGGTCTGCCCAGCGAAGAGGCCTTCATGGGCAAGGGCGTCAGCGGCTGCGCCACCTGCGACGGCTTCTTCTACCGCGACGACGTGGTCTGCGTCGTCGGCGGCGGCAACACCGCGGTGGAAGAGGCGCTGTACCTGTCCAACATCGCCAGCAAGGTGCACCTGGTGCACCGGCGCGACAAGTTCCGCGCCGAGGCGATCATGGTCGACAAGGTGATG
>JAABPT010000312.1 GCA_011391855.1 Burkholderiales bacterium | reverse complement strand
CGAAACGGCTGTGCAGGCGTTCGGGCTGGGCCGCCACCTCGGCTTCCCAGGCCTGCTGCAGCCGCGCCACCAGCGCGCCATAGGTCAGCACGGCGCCGAGTTGCGGTACGGCCAGATCCGCCGCACGCAGGCGCACGGCGGGTTCGCCGAACAGCGTCACCAGCGTCGGCGGCGCCTGCGAGACATGCACTTCCAGGATCGGCTCGGCCGCCGCCGCCGGCCAGGCGCCCAGGCGTTGCAGGAACTGCACGCTGCCCATGGAAAGCGCCAGCGTGCGCGGGTCGGCGCTCACATCGCAATCGGCCGCGCGGGCGTCGAAGACCGTGATGCCGGCATGCGGCAGCAGCTTGGCCGCGTGCAGCGCCAGCGCCAGCCCCACCGGACCGGCGCCCACCACCGCGATCTTCCATGCCGTATTCGTCACGTTCTGCTCCCTGACTGCCCCGTATTATTTGCCGTGCCCCGCCGGTGGGGCGCGGGGAGGGGCAAGCCATGGCGATGATGGACTTCATCAGCAAGCAGTTCATCGACATCATCGAGTGGACCGAAGGCGATGAGAGCGGTGCTGGCACGCTGGCCTGGCGCTTTCCGATGGCCGGCAACGAGATCCAGCACGGCGCCTCGCTCACGGTGCGCGAAAGCCAGCTTGCGATCTTCGTCAACGAGGGCCGAATTGCCGACGTCTTCGAACCCGGCCGCTACCGGCTGAGCACGCAGACGCTGCCGGTGCTGACCTACCTGCGGCACTGGGACAAGCTGTTCGCCAGCCCGTTCAAGAGCGACGTGTATTTCTTCAGCACGCGCCAGCAACTCGACCGCCGCTGGGGCACGACGCAGCCGGTGACCATCCGCGACACCGATTTCGGCGCGGTGCGGCTGCGTGCCTTCGGCAACTACAGCTTTCGCGTCGCCGATGCGCGGCGCTTCCATACCGAGGTGTCGGGCACGCGCCAGCAGGTGACGGTGGAAGACCTCGACGGCCAGTTGCGCGGCCTGCTGCTGCAGCATGTGAGCGACGCCGTGGCCGCCAGTGGCGTGCCCTTCCTGGACCTGGCCGCCAACCAGGTGGAATTTGCCGCGCAACTGCGCACGGCCGCGGCCGCTGAGTTCGCCCGCCTCGGCCTGGCGCTGGAAAGCGTGACGGTGCAGAACCTGAGCCTGCCCGAGGAACTGCAGAAGGTGCTGGACCAGCGGATCGGCATGGGCATGGTCGGCGGTGACATGGGCAAGTTCATGCAGTACCAGACGGCGCAGGCGATCCCCGAATTCGCCAAGGGAGCGGCCGGTGGCGGCGGCGGTGGCGGTGTCGTGGGCGACGCCCTGGGCCTGGGCGCCGGCGTCGCGCTGGGTCAGGTGATGGCGCAGCAACTGGCCCAAGGCCTGCAAGGCAGCGGCGCCGCGCCCGCAGGCGTGAAGCCCGACGAGGTGATGGCCACCATCGAGAAGCTGGCCGAGCTGAAGGCCCGGGGCGTGCTCACCGAGGACGAGTTTGCGGCGAAGAAGGCGGAGCTGCTGAAGAAGATCGCCTGACGGCAGCGCCCGGCGGGCGGCCGATGGCCGGCAGCCAGGTTCAGGCGTACGTGACCCAGTCGCGCCGCTCGGGGTGGTCCAGGTGCGGCAGGTGGTTGAAGCTGAACAGCATGTGCCGCTTCGGCGTGAAGGCGAACTCGGTCAGCGCGCTGTTGCGGATGCGCATGTTGAGTTCGATCATCGCCTGCGGCGGCGCACCCAGCACCTGGCTCACCGCGGTGGCGATGGGCCCGCCGCTGGAAACGATGAGCACGTGGCCCTGGTGCCGCTGTCGCACATGGTCCAGCGCCGCCGTGATGCCGGCCACGAAGTCGGGCCAGGCGGGCATGCCGGCCGGCGCGGTGCGACCTTCGATCCAGGCCGCCAGGCCCTCGCGCAGCAGCCGGAAGTGGGCGCGGTAGGCCTCGGGTGAACTCACGTCGTCGGGCAGCGGCAGCGTCGGGTGCGCGGCGCGGACCAGCGCTTCGCCGTCGTATTCATTCAGTCCCGGCCACGGCAGCGCCGCGGGCAGGTCGCCATGGCCTTCGGCGATGGCCGCCAGCGACTGTTCGTGCCGCCGCAGCGTGCCGCACAGCACGGCCTCGAAGGCCATGCCGCGTTCGCGAAACCAGCGCCCCAGCTCGCGGCACTGGCGCGCGCCGAGATCGCTGAGCTGGTCGTAGTCGGCCGCGCCGAAGCTGGCCTGGCCGTGGCGCACGAGGGTCAGGGTTCCCATCGGCGCGATTGTGGCCACACGTTGCCGCGAACCGTGTCGCGCGGGCGACCGCAGGTCTCTCGCCACGCAGGCAACGGCGGCGTGCCCGCTGCGCTACCCTTGCCGGCTTCGACATCCGCAACGAAAGCACCCCACCATGCAATACCGCCGTCTCGGCCGCGCCGGCCTGCGCGTCAGCACCTTGTCCCTGGGTTCCTGGGTCACCTACCACAACCAGGTGGACACCGGCGCCGCGCGCGAGATGATGGCCGCGGCCTACGACGCGGGCATCAATTTCTTCGACAACGCCGAGATCTATGCCGGCGGCAAGAGCGAAGAGATCATGGGCGCGGCGCTCAAGGCGCTGGCCTGGCCGCGGCTGAACTACGTGGTCTCGACCAAATTCTTCTGGGGCCTGGACCGCGCCGGCGACGCCGTCAACCGCAAGGACACGCTGAACCGCAAATACCTGATGCAGGCCGTGGACGGCTCGCTGCAGCGCTTTGGGCTGGAGCACATCGACCTCATCTACTGCCACCGCAGCGACCCCCACACGCCGGTGGAAGAAACGGTGCGCACCATGAGCGACATCATCACGCAGGGCAAGGCGCTGTACTGGGGCACCAGCGAGTGGAGCGCGGCCGATATCCGTGCCGCGTGGGAGATTGCCGAGCGCCACCACCTGCACAAGCCGGTGATGGAGCAGCCGCAGTACCACCTGTTCCACCGCAAGCGCGTGGAGGAGGAATATGCGCGGCTGTACGACGACATCGGCCTGGGCCTGACGACCTGGAGCCCGCTGGCTTCCGGCCTGCTCACCGGCAAGTACCGCAGCGGCGTGCCCGAGGGCAGCCGCGGCGCCATGGAAAGCGTGGCCTTCCTGCGCGACGGGCTCACCGACCCGGCGAAGAATGCCGCGGTGGCGCAGCTGGAACCCATCGCGCAGGAACTCGGTGGCACGCTGACGCAGCTG
>JAABPT010000311.1 GCA_011391855.1 Burkholderiales bacterium | reverse complement strand
AGGCCCGTGACACACAGCGTGCCCACGGTGCCAGCCACCGCCACCACAGTGGCGTGCAGGCGGTCGGCGAGCGTGCTGCGCCGCACCAGGCCCCAGAAGCGCAGGTACTGCGCACCGAGCCCCGCTGCGGCCAGAGCGGCGCCCACCACGGCGATCCCCATGTGGGTGTGGGCACCGACCAGCCAGAGCAGCCAGCCGCCAGCCTGCAGCAGCAGGGTGGGCAGCAGCTCATGGGGCCCGGGGCCTTCCACACCCAGCCACTTGGGACCGGCAGTGAACAGGAAGCCGGCAAAAAAGAGCGGCATGAAGCCGAAACTCATGACCGCGGCGTGGGTGATCGTCGGCGGGACCGCGAAACCCAGGCCAAGGACTCCGGTCGCGCGGTCCACCTGCACCAGCGCCCACCACAGGCCCGAGGCCAGCAGCAGCGCCATGGCGAGAAAAAACGCCAGCCGGTGCGGCGCCAGCAGCAACTGCTGCAGCCGCCAGGGGCGCGGCCCCGTACCCTCTGCGCGCCGCGGCGCCGGGCCGGGCACTGGCGTGCGCAAGGGGAGCACAGGGCGCGCGGACTCTCTCATCCGCAGCTGCCCAGGTGGCCGCAGGAGGTGCAGTAGTCGCAGCCGTCCTTGCGGATCATGGCGTGTGCACCGCACTCGGGGCACTTCTTGCCCGCCATCACCGTCGACGGCGCGGCCATGCCGGGCAGTTCGGGCGCGGCAGGCAGGTGCGGGCTGCTCACCGCGGCGGTGTCCGAGGTCTGGTTGCGCCGCGCGATGATGCTCTGCAACGCAAAGGCGATGGCGGCCACTTCGGAGTCGTGCCACATCGGCACGTGCGTGCCGTCGGCTTTCTGATACGTGCCCAGGCGCACCGGGCCGCGGTCCCAGGCCACCTTGCGCATGTCGCTCAATGCGCGCCCCAGAAAACCACCGCGTGCGGCCAGCGACAGCATGCGCATGGTGGAGGTGATCCACTGCTGCGACTCGCCGCTCTGCCCCACCGGCATGAAGAACTCGATCGCGCGCTCGACCGTGCCCGCGCCATCGGCAGCCGGCACCGGCAGGAACGAGACCACGATGTACAGCGTCTTGTGGCCTTCCTGCGTCCAGTACTCGATCTTGTCGGCCACGGCCGACAGCGCGCCCTTGGGCCGGCTCTCGATCACGGTGCGCATCGGGTCCACCGGCGCGGCAGCGGGCGCCGCAGCGGGCTTGGCGTCAGTCGCGGTGCTGCCGGTGTCGAGCACCGAGCCGAGGATGCTGTTGGGCCGGTAGGTGGCCATGCCCTTCAGGTTGGCGCGCCAGGCTTTCTGGTACAGGCTCTTGAAGTCCTCGAACGGGTAGTCGGCAGCGACGTTCACCGTCTTGGAAATGGCGGTGTCGACGAAGGGCTGCACCGCTTCCATCATGGCGATGTGCTCACCCGCACTCATGGCCAGCGCGTTGACGAAGTACTCGGGCAACCGGTCCACGTCCCCGCCGAGTTCGCGGTACAAGCGCCAGGCGTGGTCTTCCACCGCGTACTCGCTGGTGCTGCCGTCGGCCTCGCGCTTTTTGCGGCGGTACATCCAGGAGAACGGCGGCTCGATGCCGTTGGAGGCGTTGTCGGCAAAGGCCAGGCTCACCGTGCCGGTGGGTGCGATGGAGAGCAGATGGCTGTTGCGAAGGCCGTGCTGGCGGATGGCCGTCTGGATCGCGTCGGGCAGGCGGCTGGCGAAGGTGCCGGGCGCAAGATAGCCTTCGGCATCGAATTTGGGGAACACGCCTTTTTCTTTGCCGAGTTCGACCGAAGCCAGGTAGGCCGCGTCGCGCATGCGCTCGGCGATCTTCGCGGCCATGGTGCGCCCCTCTTCTCGGTCGTAGCGCACACACAACATGGCCAGCGCGTTGCCCATGCCGGTGAAGCCCACGCCGATGCGGCGCTTGGCAGCCGATTCGGCCCGCTGCTGCTCCAGCGGCCAGAAGGTCACGTCGAGCACGTTGTCGAGCGCACGCACCTGCAAGGCCACGGCCTGCTCGAAAGCGTCGAAATCAAAGGCCGGTGCACCGCCAAAACCGAACGGATTCTTGACGAAGCGCGTGAGGATGATGGGGCCGAGATCGCAGCAGCCGTAGGGCGGAAGGGGTTGTTCGCCGCATGGGTTGGTCGCCGAGATGGTTTCGCAGTAGTTCAGGTTGTTGTCGGTGCCGATCTTGTCCAGGAACAGGATGCCGGGCTCGGCGAAATCGTAGGCCGATTTCATGATCGTGTCCCACAGCTCGCGGGCCGCCAGGGTCTGGTAGACCCACTGGCCGTCGCCTCGCTGGTAGGCACCCTTGTCCATCAGCGTCTTGCCCGGCCGTGCCTTGTGCACCAGTTCCCAGGGCTGATCGTTGCCCACGGCTTCCATGAAGGCGTCGCTCACACCCACCGAAACGTTGAAGTTGTTCCAGCGTCCCGGCGTGCGCTTTGCGGTGATGAAGTCCATCACGTCCGGGTGGTCGATGCGCAGCACGCCCATCTGGGCGCCGCGCCGTGCGCCCGCGCTCTCCACGGTGGAGCAGGACTGGTCGAAGACGTTGATGTAGCTGCAGGGGCCCGACGCCATGGAGTGCGTGCCCTTGACCTCCGCGCCCTTGGGCCGGATGCGCGAGAAGTCGTAGCCCACGCCGCCGCCGCGGCGCATGGTCTCCGCCGCTTCGCGCAGCGCTTCGTAGATGCCGGGGTTGCCGTCATCGTCAAACCCCTGGATGCAGTCGCCCACGGGCTGCACGAAGCAGTTGATCAACGTGGCCTGGATGTCGGTGCCGGCGGCACTCATGATGCGGCCCGCGCCGATGGCGCCGGCGTGCAGATTGCCCAGGAACTTCTGTTCCCATTCGGCCCGGTCGGCCTCTTTTTCCACCGAAGCGAGCGCGCGCGCCACGCGGCGGTACAGGTCTTCGACGCCGGTTTCACCGGGCTTCAGGTACTTCTCGGCCAGCACGTCCTGGCTGATCGGTTGCGTGTGGGTCAGGTCTTGGGGGCGCATGGCGTTGTCGCGTTTCATCTCGGTATCCGATGGGGAAAGGGGGAGGGCTTGGCCGGGCTGCAGGTGGCGGCAGAACGGATCAGGTCAGGCAAGCCGTCGCATGGACCGCAGGGGTCCGGACGGGTGGAGACCATGCTGCATTTTGCCCTGCCCGGAACCCCGGCAACGACCTTGCATCCGATGGTCC
>JAABPT010000310.1 GCA_011391855.1 Burkholderiales bacterium | reverse complement strand
CACCAGCACCGAACCCACGGCGCTGCCGGGCCCGAGCCAGCGCAGCACCAGGCTGGCAGCCCACCAGAAGATGGCGATCGTGGCCGCCAGCGGCAGAGCCGCCAGCAAGCCGGTGACGAACAGGCTCAGCAGATGCCGGGGGGTGCGTTTCATGCGGCGGATTATCGGCAGCCGCGGTGGCTGCGAAACCGGCCGCGAACTCGGCCGCGAATTCGACCGCCAACACCACCACGAAAGCGCTGCGGTAACGTCGCGCGCTTTGCATCGCCCCAACGGAGACGCCCATGGCCGACGCCACCCCCGCTACCCCGCCAAAGGACCCCGAAGCCGAGAAGCGGCAGAAGGAGCATGTCGAGAAGCTGATCGCGCGCCCTGCGGCCGAGAGCCGTGGCTCGATCGCCCTCGGGGGCCGCACCTTCGACTACACGGTGCACGCCGCCTTCGTTCCTGTAGCGGCGGCAGGCGCTGAGGGCGCGCGCGGCGAACCCGACGCGGCCGTGTTGGCCACTGCCTACCTGCTGCAGGACGCAGGGTCTGCCACGCGCCCGGTGTGCTTCGCCTTCAACGGGGGCCCCGGTTCGGCATCGATCTGGCTGCACCTGGGCGCGCTGGGCCCCAAGCGCGTGGTCGTGCCCGACGACGGCCGCATGCCGCTGCCCCCGTATGCGGTGGAAGACAACCCGCACAGCTGGTTCGAGCATTTCGACCTCGTCTTCATCGACCCGCCGCACACCGGCTGGTCGGTCACGGCCAGCGAGGCGGCGCGCAAGAAGATGCTGTCGGTGGACGGTGACATCGACGCCCTGGCCGAGGTGATGCGCCTGTGGCTGACGCGGCACAAGCGCTGGGGCTCGCCGGTCTACCTGGCCGGCGAAAGCTATGGCACCACGCGCGGCGCGGGCCTGGCCGACAAGCTGCAGGAGATGGGTGTGGCCTTGTCTGGGCTGATCCTGGTGAGCTGCGCGATGGACCTGCAGAGCATCGTCTTCGCTCCTGCCAACGACCTGCCTTATGCGTTGTTCCTGCCGGCCTTGGCCAACGTCGCGCAGTACCACGGCCTGCTGCGGGGGCCGCTGGCGGCGTCGCCCGAAGCGGCGCGGGCCGCCGCCGAAGCCTATGTGCAGGACGAGTACGTGGCCGCGCTGCAGGCCGGTGCCCGGCTGGGCGACAAGCAGCGCAGCCGCGTTGCCCGACGCTTGAGCGAACTCACCGGCCTGCCGCGCCCTCTGGTGGAAGAGAAGAACCTGCGCATCAGCGACCACACCTTCTTCTTCGAGGCATTACGTTCGCGCGGTCTCATCGTCGGCCGGCTGGACGCGCGAGCCACCGGCCCCATGGCGGCGAGCCGCACGCGCGAATGGGAGTTCGACCCCGGCATCGAGGCCATTGCCGCGCCGTACACGATGGCGGCCATGGCCTACTTCCGCGACCCGCTGGGGCTCGAATTCGACGCGCCCTACCAGGTGCTGGCGCGCGACGTGAACAAGGGCTGGAACTGGAACCGCGGCGACAGCAGCCGCATGGGCTTCACCAGCACCAGCCCCGACCTGGCGCGTGCGCTGCGGCGCAACCCGCACCTGAAGGTGCTGGCGGCCAGCGGGCGCTACGACCTGGGCACGCCGTACAGCGCCAGCGACTGGTCGTTGGCGCAGCTGGACGCACCGGCCGACGTGCTGGCGCGCGTGACGCACCGCTACTACGACGCCGGCCACATGATGTACACGCGGCAGGCCGACCTGGCGCAGCTGAAGGCCGATGTGGCAGCCTGGGTGGCGGGCTGACACGACCCGCCTGAGTCACTGCGGCGCGCACCGGCGCCGGTTTCAGGCGTCGCGCACGTCGGCCACCGGATGGGCGCCGAAGTCGGCGCGCGCCAGGTAGCGCAGCACCTTGGCCGCGGCCTGCGCCGGGCTGTCCAGCTGGCCGGCGGCGTGCAGGCCGAGAAAGCGCTCGCGCTCGGGGAACAGTGCCGGGTCGGCACCACGCAGTTGCACCTGCATGTCGGTGTCGATGACGCCGGGCGCCAGCGAGACGATGCGCGCGCCCCGGGGCAGCGCCGCCTGCTCCAGCGCCACCGCGCGCGCCAGGTGGTCCAGGCCGGCCTTCGCGGCGCAGTACGAGGCGCTGCCGGCCATGGCGCGTCGGCCCAGGCCCGAGGACACTAGCAGCACCTTGCGCGGCAGCGGCCACGCCGCGGTGGCGCGCAGGAAGGCTGCGGTGAGCAGCGTGGGCGCCTCCAGGCCGACACGCAGCGCCTGGCTCAGGTCGGCTGCCGATACGCTGCCCAGCGGCGCCAGTTGCGAAATCACGCCGGCGTTGTTGACGAGCGTGGCCGAGGCCAGCGTGGTGGCGTCGATGGCCGCCAGCCAGTCCTGCAGACGCGCGGCCACCGGGCCAGGTTCGGCCAGGTCGGTGGACCACTGCTCGAGCTCGGCGCAGGCGGGTGCCGTCAGTTCGGCCGGGTGGCGCGAGATCGTCAACAGCCGCTGGCCCGGAACGAGCCACTGCTGCGCCATCGCCAGGCCGAGGCCGCGCGACGCGCCAGTGAGGATCGTGAGGTGCTGGGTCATGAGGCGCAGGATAGGCGCAACGCCACGGCGTGCTTCTCTTGTGGCACGCGTCAGAAATCTGGCGAACTCTCGAAGCTGCAGATCTCGCCACTGAGCGGATGCACGAACGCCAGCCGGCAGGCATGCAGCAGCAGGCGCTCGGCCTGTAATGGGGCGGGCGCATACAGCGCATCGCCAAGGATCGGGTGGCCGAGCCATTGCAGGTGCACGCGCAACTGGTGCGTGCGGCCGGTGAGCGGCTCCAGCCGCAGCCGCGTGTGTCCATCGCCCCGCGACAAGACCAGCCAACGTGTCGACGAGGGTTTGCCGTTGACGGGGTCGACGACCTGCCGCGGCCGATTCGGCCAGTCGGCCGCCAAGGGAGCTGCGATGGTTCCAGCATCGCCCTGCACGTCGCCTTCGACGACGGCGACGTACTGCTTGGCGACCTCGCCACGGGCAAAGGCCATGCTGAGTTGCCGTTGCACCATGGCACCGCGCGCGAACAGCATCAGGCCCGAGGTCGCCATGTCGAGCCGATGCACCACCAGCGCATCGGCAAACAGCGCCTGCACGCGATTGGCCAGGTTGTCGCGGCCGGCCTCGCCGCGGCCCGGCACGGCCAGCAGGCCGGCGGGTTTGTCGACGACGAT
>JAABPT010000320.1 GCA_011391855.1 Burkholderiales bacterium | reverse complement strand
GCGGCCAGTGGCGGCCGAGTTGCTCGAACAAGGCGCTGATCTGGGCGTCGTCGGCCACGTCGCAGTCGAAGATCAGCCCGGAGTCGAATTCGCGGGCAAATTCGGTGATGCGGTCGCGGAAGCGTTCGCCCACGTAGGCGAAGGCGAGTTCGGCGCCCTGGGCGCGGCAGGCACGCGCAATGCCATAGGCGATCGAACGGTTCGAAAGCACGCCCGTGATGAGAAAGCGTTTGCCGGCAAGAAAGCCCATGTCGTCTCCGTTGGTCCAGTTGCCCTGATGCGGCGACGATTCTGGCACGCACGGCGCGCGCCGGGGCCGCGTCGTTGCCCGCACGAAACTTGCAAGCTATAATCCGCTCTTTCCGGGTTAAGCGGCATGGGCGGAGTCTTCCAGCCCATTTTTTTTGGCCGATCGGGTCTGGCAACAACCGCCATCAATCGGCAACAACCGACAACGGCGGTCGACAGGCCCCCCCGGGACGAACAAGGCAAGCAAGACCCCACGGATCACGAAAAATCGGCGCAGAGCCAGGACGAGCAGGTTTTGAGAGCAAGCGGACATCAGGGCAGAACCCTGGGTAAAACCCCGGGCAAGTCCCCGGGAAAGAGCCCGGCCAGGGTGCAACGCACCGTCAGCCCGCAGCGCACCAGCGCTGCGGCAGGCGTCTTCACGCCCTGGCGCGAGACCGTGGCGGCCACCGTGGCGGGGCTGGGTTACGAGTTGGTGGACATCGAGCGTGTGCCTGCCGGCACCCTGCGCGTCTTCATCGACCGCGTGCCGGGCCGGGCCTACGCCAGCGGCGCCGGCGAGTTCGTCACCGTCGACGACTGCGAGCAGGTCACGCGCCAGTTGCAATACGCGCTGGAGGTCGACACCGTGGCTTATACGCGGCTGGAGGTGTCCTCGCCCGGCCTGGACCGGCCGCTGCGCACCGAGGCCGACTACCAGCGCTTCACCGGCCTGGAGGTCAGTCTGACCCTGAAGTTGCCGTTCCAGGGCCGCAAGGTCTGGAAGGGCGTGCTCGGCCGCGCCGAGGAAGGTGGCGGCTGGTGCCTGGCGCTCACGGAGCGCAAGCCCGCTGGCAAGCCCGGCGCGAGGCCGGCGCGCAAGACCGTCGCGGCCCAGGCTGCCGAGGCGGCAGCGCCTGGAGCACAAGTGCTGGGCTTCACGCTCGACGAAGTACGCGAGGCGCGCCTCGTACCGGTGGTGGATTTCAAGGGTCGCCCGTCCCCCGACGGCGGCCAGGTGGATGCTGTCGCTGCCGACCCGGCGGCGACGGCAGTTGACGGAGGCTAGGGAATCGATGAATCGCGAAATGCTGATGCTGGTGGACGCCATCTCGCGCGAGAAGACCGTGGATCGCGACGTCGTGTTCGGCGCGGTAGAGGCGGCGCTCGCCTCGGCCACCAAGAAGCTGCACGGCGGCGAGGTCGACATCCGTGTCGCGGTGGACCAGGAAACCGGCAACTACGAGACGTTCCGCCGCTGGCTGGTGGTGCCCGACAGCGCGGGGCTGCAGAACCCCGACGCCGAGGAACTGCTGTCCGAGGCGCTGGACCGAATCCCGGACATCGAAGAAGGCGACTACATCGAGGAAGCCGTCGAGTCGGTGCCCATCGGCCGTATCGGCGCGCAGGCCGCCAAGCAGGTGATCCTGCAGAAGATCCGCGACGCCGAGCGCGAGCAACTGCTCAACGAATTTCTCTCGCGCGGCGAGAAGATCTTCGTCGGCACCGTGAAACGGCTGGACAAGGGCGACATCATCGTCGAGAGCGGCCGTATCGAAGGGCGGCTGAAGCGCAGCGAGATGATCCCCAAGGAGAACCTGCGCAGCGGCGACCGTGTACGCGCCTACCTGCTGGGCATCGACGCCACGCAGCGTGGGCCGCAGATCATGCTCTCACGCAGCGCACCCGGCTTCATGATCGAGCTCTTCGCGCAGGAAGTGCCCGAGATCGAGCAGGGCCTGCTGGAGATCAAGAGTTGTGCCCGCGACCCCGGTTCTCGGGCCAAGATCGCCGTCGTCTCGCACGACCGCCGCGTCGACCCCATCGGCACTTGCGTCGGCGTGCGCGGCTCGCGCGTCAACGCCGTCACCAACGAGCTGGCCGGCGAGCGAGTCGACATCGTGCTGTGGTCCGACGACCCAGCGCAGTTCGTGATCGGCGCGCTGGCGCCAGCCAATGTGCAGAGCATCGTCGTCGACGAGGAGCGCCACGCCATGGACGTGGTGGTGGACGAGGAGAACCTCGCCATCGCCATCGGCCGCGGCGGGCAGAACGTGCGCCTGGCTTCGGAACTCACCGGCTGGCGCATCAACATCATGACGGCCGAGGAATCGCAGGCCAAGGCAGCCACCGAGAGCGAATCGGTGCGCCAGCTCTTCGTCGACAAGCTCGACGTCGACGCCGAGGTGGCCGACATCCTCATCAATGAGGGCTTTGCCAGCCTGGAGGAAGTGGCCTACGTGCCGCTGCAGGAAATGCTGGAAATCGAAGGCTTCGACGAGGACACGGTGCACGAACTGCGCACCCGTGCCAAGGACGCGCTGCTGACGATGGAGATCAAGAAGGAAGAAGACGTCGAGGAAGTGTCGCAGGACCTGCGCGACCTCGAACTCGACGGCAAGGGCCTGCCGGCGGAACTGATCGCCAAGCTCGCTGCCGGCGGCATCCACACCCGTGACGACCTGGCCGACCTGGCCGTGGACGAACTGACCGAACTGAGCGGCATCGAGGACGAGCCGGCACGCGCGCTGATCATGAAGGCGCGCGAGCACTGGTTCACTGCCTGAACCTGCGCCCCGACACTCGCCGCCCACACGCAAGACATACGCAAGACATACCCGAGGAAATCCGACCCATGGCCGTGATCACAGTCGCACAGTTCGCCGCGCAGCTCGGCCGCCCGACGACGGCACTGCTCGAGCAGCTGCAATCGGCCGGCGTGACCAAGCAGTCGCCCGAAGACGCGCTGACCGAGCCCGACAAGGAGCGTCTGCTGGCTTACTTGCGCACCGCGCACGGCACCGCCGTTTCCAGCGAGCGCAAGAAGATCACCGTGGTGCGCAAGTCCACCACCGAGATCAAGCAGGCCGACGCCAGCGGCCGCGCCCGCACGATCCAGGTCGAGGTGCGCAAGAAGCGCGTCTTCGTCAAGCGCGACGACGCGCCGGCGGTCGAGGAACCGGAAGGCCCGAGCGCCGAGGAACTGGACCTGCAACGGCGCGAGGAAGAAGCGCGCGCACAGGCCGAGGCCATCCGTCAGCAGGAAGCCGAACTGGCCGAATCCCGCCGTCAGCGCGAAGAGCAGGAACGTGCCGCGCGCGAGGCTGCTGAAGCTGCGCAGGCGGCGGCAGCCGAGGCTGCGGCCAAGGCGGCCGCAGAGGCTGCTGCCGCCGCGGCAGCGGCCGAAGCCGCGGCGCCCAAGAAGGCGAAGGGCGCCGCCGCCGTGGTCGAGCCGGCCCCGGCACCAGTCGAGGAACCGGTCAAGGAAGCGGTCAAAGCACCGGCGGAGCCTGCCAAGCCCGTACTGCGCATCGTCAAGGCCGCCGACAAGGCCGCCGAGGACAACGCGCGCCAGGTCGACCTCGAGAAGCGCCGCAAGGTCGCCGAGACCGAGGCCGCGGCCATCCGCGCCATGATGGCGGGGCCGAAGAAGGTGCTGGTCGCCAAGAAGCCGGAAGAGATCAAGCCCGAAGCGGCCAAGGAAGCCATCAAGGGCACCATCCACAAGCCCAAGGCCGCACCGGGCGCCGCTGCGCCGGGCACCACGGCCAAGGCCGGCGACAAGAAGCAGGTCAAGTCGGAGAAACTCTCCTCCAGCTGGGCCGACGATGCCGCCAAGAAGCGCGCCGCGCTCAAGACGCGTGGTGACAGCGGCGCCGGCCGCCCGGGCTGGCGCGCGCCACGCGGCGGCGCACGCCGCGGCGGCGACCGTGCCGAAAGCGGCCAGAGCTACACGCCGCAGGCCGAGCAGCAGGTGCAGGAAGTGCACGTGCCGGAGACCATCTCGGTGGCCGACCTGGCGCACAAGATGTCGGTCAAGGGCAGCGAGGTCATCAAGCAGCTCATGAAGCTGGGCCAGATGGTCACCATCAACCAGCAGCTCGACCAGGAGACGGCGATGATCGTCGTCGAAGAAATGGGCCACAAGGCGCTGGCGGCCAAACTCGACGACCCCGAGGCCTTCACCGAGGAGGAAACCGCGGCCGTGCACGACGCCGAGCAGCTGAACCGCGCGCCGGTGGTCACCGTGATGGGCCACGTCGACCACGGCAAGACTTCGCTGCTGGACTACATCCGCCGCGCCCGCGTGGCGGCGGGCGAGGCGGGCGGCATCACGCAGCATATCGGCGCCTACCACGTCGAAACGCCGCGCGGCATGATCACCTTCCTGGACACCCCGGGCCACGCCGCCTTCACGGCGATGCGTGCGCGCGGCGCCAAGGCCACCGACATCGTGATCCTGGTGGTGGCCGCCGACGACGGCGTGATGCCGCAGACCAAGGAAGCCATCGCCCACGCCAAGGCCGCCAACGTGCCCATCGTGGTGGCCATGAACAAGATCGACAAGCCCGACGCCAACCTGGAACGCCTGAAGAGCGAGTTGGTGGCCGAAGGCGTGATCCCCGAGGACTTCGGCGGTGAATCGCCCTTCGTCCCGGTGTCGGCCAAGACCGGCCAGGGCATCGACACGCTGCTGGAGCAGGTGCTGCTGCAGGCCGAGGTGCTGGAGCTCAAGGCGCCCGCCGAGGCGGCGGCGCGGGGACTCGTCATCGAGGCCAAGCTCGACAAAGGCCGCGGCCCGGTGGCGAGCATCCTGGTGCAGAGCGGCACGCTGAGGAAGGGCGACGTGGTGCTGGCCGGCAGCAGCTACGGCCGCGTGCGCGCCATGCTCGACGAAGACGGCAAGGCCATCGAATCCGCTGGCCCTTCGCTGCCGGTCGAGATCCAGGGCCTGACCGAGGTGCCGCAGGCGGGCGACGAATTCATGGTGCTGTCCGACGAGCGCCGGGCGCGCGAGATCGCCACCTTCCGCCAGGGCAAATACCGCGAAGTCACGCTCAACAAGCGGCAGGCGGCCAAGCTCGAGGGCATGTTCGAGAGCATGGGCGAGGGTGCGGCGCAGACGCTGTCGCTCATCGTCAAGGCCGACGTGCAGGGTTCGCAAGAGGCGCTGGCGCAGAGCCTGGTCAAGCTCAGCACGGCCGAGGTCAAGGTGCAGATCGTGCATGCGGCCGTGGGCGGCATCACCGAAAGCGACGTCAACCTGGCCATCGCCAGCAAGTCGGTGATCATCGGCTTCAACGTGCGTGCCGACGTGGGTGCGCGCAAGCTGGCCGAAGGCAACGGCGTCGACATCCGCTACTACAACATCATCTACGACGCCGTCGACGAGGTGAAGGCGGCGATGACCGGCATGCTGGCGCCGGAGCAGAAGGAAGAGACCATCGGCACGGCCGAGATCCGCACCGTGTTCGTGGCCAGCAAGATCGGCACCGTCGCCGGCTGCATGATCACCGCCGGCCAGGTGGTGCGCAACGCGCGCTTCCGCCTGCTGCGCGAGAACGTGGTGGTCTATACCGGCGAGGTCGAATCGGTGAAGCGGCTGAAGGACGACGTGCGCGAGGTCAAGGAAGGCTTCGAGTGCGGCATCAAGCTGAAGAACTACAACGACATCAAGGAAGGCGACCAGCTCGAATTCTTCGAGGTGAAGGAAGTGGCACGCACGCTGTAAGGCGGGCAACGGCGCAACCCTAAGCGACCAGGCCCCGCCCGAACCGGCGGGGCCTGCTGCTTTTCAGGACCACCCCCCATGCGACACAAGAGAGCCATCCCCAACCGAAGTTTCCGCGTTGCCGACCAGATCCAGCGCGACGTGGCCGAGCTCATCCGCGACCTCAAGGACCCGCGGGTGGGCATGGTCACGATCAACAGCGTCGAGGTCACGCCCGACTATGCGCATGCGCAGATCTATTTTTCCGTGCTGATGGGCGAACCCGAGGCCAGTGCCACGGCCTTGAACGAAGCGGCGGGCTTCCTGCGCAACGGCCTGTTCAAGCGCTTGGCCATTCACACCGTGCCGACGCTGCACTTCCACTTTGACAAGACCACCGAGCGCGCCGCCGACCTGTCGGCGTTGATCGCGCGCGCCAATGCGAGCCGCGCCAAGGACGACTGATGACGCCGCGTCCGCCCCGCCAGCCACGCCGCGCCCTGCACGGCGTGCTGCTGCTCGACAAGCCGATCGGCTGGACGAGCAACGACGCGCTGCAGAAGGCCAAGGGCCTGCTGCGGGCGGAGAAAGGCGGCCATACCGGCACGCTGGACCCGCTGGCCACCGGCCTGCTGCCGCTGTGTTTCGGCGCCGCGACCAAATTCAGCCAGGCCAGCCTGGACGCCGACAAGACCTACCGCGCCCACTTGAAGCTGGGCCAGCGCACGAGCACCGGCGACCGCGAGGGCGAGGTCGTCGAGACGCGTCCGGTCCAACTGGACCGCGCCGCCGTTCAGGCCGCCTGCGCACGCTTCGTCGGCCCCATCGACCAGATGCCGCCCATGCACTCGGCGCTCAAGCACGAAGGCCGCGCACTCTACGACTACGCCCGTGCCGGCATCGAGGTAGAACGCGCCACGCGCCGCATCGTGATTCATCGCATCGACATCGTCGACTGGCACGATGCCGACCTGGTGATTGACGTTTCCTGCAGCAAGGGCACCTACATCCGCACGCTGGCCGAGGACATCGGCTCCGCCCTGGGCTGTGGGGCGCACCTGCAAGACCTGCGTCGCACGGCCAGCGGAAGCTTGAACATCAGCGACGCCGTGACGATCGAGGCCTTGGCCGTGATGCCTGAAGCCGAACGCGAGGCCAGGTTGCTGCCCTCCGACGTGCTCTTGTCGGCCTGGCCCGCGGTGCACCTGCCCAACGACGAAGCCGGCCGCTTCCTCACCGGCCTGCGGCGCCGCGTGGCACTGGCCGACGCGCCGGCCGTGCGCGTCTACGGCCCGGCCTCGACCCCGCATCCCGAACGCCCCGAGGCGCCTGCCTTCCTGGGCACCGCCCACATCACCGCCGGCGAACTGATCGCCGACCGGCTTCTGAGTCCCCTAGAAGTGCAGGCCTCGCAGGCCTGAACCACCCCATGACCAAGCAGATCCGAAACGTCGCCATCATCGCCCACGTCGACCACGGCAAGACCACGCTGGTGGACATGCTGTTGCGCCAGAGCGGCACCTTCCGCGAGAACGAGAAGATCGCCGAGCGCGTGATGGACAGCAACGATATCGAGCGCGAACGCGGCATCACGATCCTGGCCAAGAACTGCGCTGTGACCTGGCAGGGCACGCACATCAATATCGTCGACACGCCCGGCCACGCCGACTTCGGCGGCGAGGTCGAACGCGCGCTGAGCATGGTCGACGGCGTGGTGCTGCTCATCGACGCCCAGGAAGGCCCGATGCCGCAGACGCGCTTCGTCACGCGCAAGGCGCTGGCGCTGGGCCTCAAGCCCATCGTGGTGGTGAACAAGGTCGACAAGCCCGGCTCGCGGCCCGACTACGTGATCAACGCCGCCTTCGACCTGTTCGACAAACTCGGCGCCACCGAGGAACAGCTCGACTTTCCGGTGGTCTACGCCTCGGGCCTGAACGGCTGGGCCTCGCTCACTGAAGGCACGCCAGGCGAGGCCTGGGGCAGCGACATGACGCCGCTGTTCGACACCATCCTGAGCCAGGTGCCGGCGCACGAGGGCGAGCCCGATGCGCCGCTGCAACTGCAGATCTCGTCGCTGGACTATTCCACCTTCGTCGGCCGCATCGGTGTGGGCCGCATCAACGCCGGCACCCTGAAGCCCATGATGGACGTGCTGGTGATGGAGGGCCCGGACGGCAAGTCGTTCAAGGGCCGCGTCAACCAGGTGCTCACCTTCGAAGGCCTGGACCGTGTGCCGGCCACGGAGGCCGGGCCGGGCGACATCGTGCTCATCAATGGCATCCCCGACATCGGCATCGGCGTCACCCTGACCAGCGTCGAAGACCCGCAGCCGCTGCCGATGCTGAAGGTGGACGAGCCGACGCTGACGATGAACTTCTGCGTCAACAACAGCCCGCTGGCCGGCCGCGAGGGCAAATTCGTCACCAGCCGCCAGATCTGGGACCGGCTGCAGAAGGAACTGCAGAGCAACGTGGCGCTGAAGGTCAAGGAGTCGGAAGAAGACGGCATCTTCGAGGTCTCGGGCCGCGGCGAGCTGCACCTGACCATCCTGCTGGAAAACATGCGCCGCGAAGGCTATGAGCTCGCGGTGAGCAAGCCGCGCGTGGTGTTCCACGAGGTGATGGGCGCAAAGGGACCGGAACGCCACGAGCCGATCGAGCTGGTCACGGTGGATATCGAGGACCAGCACCAGGGCGGCGTGATGCAGGCGCTGGGCGAGCGCAAGGCCGAACTCGTGAATATGGAAACCGACGGCCGCGGCCGCGTGCGGCTGGAATACCGCATCCCGGCGCGGGGCCTGATCGGTTTTTCCAACGAGTTCATGAACCTGACGCGCGGCACCGGACTCATCAGCAATATCTTCGACGGCTACGAGCTCTACAAGGGCGAGATCTCCGGACGCAAGAACGGCGTGCTCATCAGCATGGACGAAGGCGAGATCTTCACCTACGCCCTGGGCAAGCTCGACGACCGCGGCAGGATGTTCGTGAAGGCTGGCGACCCGGTGTACGAAGGCATGATCGTCGGCATCCACAGCCGCGACAACGACCTGGTGGTGAATGCCACGCGCACCAAGCAGCTGACCAATTTCCGCGTCAGCGGCAAGGAAGACGCCATCAAGGTCACGCCGCCGATCGACCTAAGCCTGGAATATGCCGTGGAGTTCATCGACGACGACGAGTTGGTGGAGATCACGCCGAAGAGCATCCGCGTCCGAAAGCGCCACTTGAAGGAGCACGACCGCAAGAAGGCGTCGCGGGAGGTTGCCTGATCCGTTCATGACCCACCGTCGTGCCGTGCTGGCGATGATCGCCGCCGCCCTGATGTGGAGCATCGCGGGGGTCGTCACGCGCCACCTGGAGGCGGCGCGCAGTTTCGAGATCACGTTCTGGCGCAGCGCTTTCAATGCGTTGGCGCTGGTGCTGCTGCTGTCCTGGCTGCGCGGGCCGACGGCGTTGTGGGCTTCGCTGCGCTCCGGCGGCCGCGCCTTGTGGGTGTCGGGGCTGTGCTGGAGCGTGATGTTCACCGCCTTCATGGTGGCGCTCACGCTCACCACGGTGGCCAACGTGCTGGTCACGATGTCGATCGCTCCGCTGCTCACGGCCTTGCTGGCGCGGGTGGCCCTGGGCCACCGGCTGGCGCCGCGCACCTGGGGCGCGGTGCTGCTGGCCGGCGCCGGTATCGCGTGGATGTACGGCAGCGAATTCAGCGCCGGCGGGTCGACGCACCTGCTGGGCACGGCCGTGGCGCTGGCGGTGCCGGTGGCCGCCGCGGTGAACTGGACGCTGCTGCAGCACCTGAAGGGCCGCGCCGGCGGCGGTGCCGACATGCTGCCGGCCGTGCTGCTGGGTGCCTTGCTCTCCGCGCTGCTGACCCTGCCCCTGGCGCTGCCCTTTGCCGCTTCGCCGCACGACCTTTCGCTGCTGGCCTTGCTGGGCGTGGTGCAACTGGCCATACCCTGCCTGATGGCGGTGGCCGCGGCCCGGGTGCTCAGCGCGCCGGAAATCTCGCTGCTGGGTCTGCTGGAGGTCGTGTTCGGCGTCGGCTGGGCCTGGCTGGGCGCCGGTGAGGCGCCCGCCACGTCGGTGCTCGGCGGCGGCTTGTTGGTGCTGGGCGCGCTGGCCGCCAACGAGGCGCTGGCGCTGCGTTCACGCACGCGGTTCGCCGGCCCGGGATGAGCCCGGTGGTTTGAACCCGGCGGCGCACGGCCGAGCTCGCGCTAGCATCGGGCAGAAGTGCAAGGCCCATTTGCACGGGAGTGCGCATGCAGCAACTGTCCGGTCTCGACGCTACCTTCCTGTACCTTGAAACGGCCCAGATGCCCATGCACGTGGGCGCGCTGCACCTCTTCGAGCTGCCACCCGGCTACCCAGGCAAATTCGTCACCGCCTTGCGCAAGCACATCGCGTCGCGGCTGCCGGCGGCGCCCGTGCTGCGGCGCCGGTTGTGGTGGATGCCGCTGAACCTGGCCAACCCGGCCTGGGTGGACGCCGAGCCCGACCTGCGCCGGCATATCGTCGAGATCAAACTGCCCAAGGGCGCCGGACTGCACGAGCTGGAAGCCGAGGTCTCGCGCCTGCACCCGGTGCTGCTGGACCGCGAGCGCCCGCTGTGGAAGATGCATGTGTTTGAAGGCCTGGCCCCAGCCGCCAACGGTCACCGCCGCGTAGGCCTGTATACGCAGCTGCACCATGCCGCGGTCGACGGGCAGGCGGCGGTGGCGCTGGCCAACGCCATCATGGACCTGACGCCCCACCCGCGGCCGGCGGAGGCCCGGGCCTCGCGCCGCACCAAGGTCTTCCGCCTGGAGATGACCGAGATGCTGCGCGGCGTGCTCGGCAACCAGGCGCAGAAGGTGGCCGAGATCGTGCGCGGCCTGCCAGCCACCGTGGGCACGCTGAAGAATGCCGCCGGCCGGGCGATTTCGGGCACGGCGCTGTTCGGCGGCAAGGGCGGGCCGAGCAACCTGACGCTGGCGCCGCGCACGCCGCTGAACGTGTCCGTCACCGCCGGCCGCGCGTTCGCCGCCGTGACGCTGCCGCTGGCCGAGGTGAAGGCACTGGGCCGCGCCCACGGCGCCACCATCAACGACATGGTGCTCATGCTGTGCAGCAGCGCGCTGCGCCGGCACTATTCAAAGACCCGCCAGCTGCCGCGCAAGAGCCTGGTGGCGGCGGTGCCGATCACGCTGCGCGAGGCCGGTGACAGCTCGCCCGACAATCAGGCTTCGATGAGCCTGGTCAGCCTGGGCACGAATATCGCCGACACGCGCAAGCGCCTGGCCCACGTGCAAGCCGCGACGGCGGCGATGAAGTCGACGATGGGCAACCTGAAGAGCATCCTGCCCACCGACTTTCCGTCTCTGGGCGTGCCCTGGCTGATCGAGGCCGCCACCGCGTTGTACGGCAAGGCCCGGGTGGCCGACCGCATTCCGCAGGTGGCCAATCTCGTCATCTCCAACGTGCCCGGTCCGCCGGTGCCGCTGTACATGGCCGGGGCGAAGATGCTCACCAACTACCCCACGTCGATCGTCGTGCACGGGCTGGCGCTGAATGTCACGGTGCAGAGCTACGACCACTCGCTCGACTTCGGCCTCATGGCCGACGCGCAGGCGCTGCCCGACGTGCGCGAACTCGCCGAGGCCATCACCATTGCCTTCGACGACCTGCGTGCGCTGGCCCGCCCGGGCGAGCCCGACCCCGACGAGGCCCCGCCACCCGGCGTGGTGGGCCGCGCCGCCCGCGGCCTGACCGGCGTGGTGAGCGGTGCCACCGGCGTGGTCACCGGAGCGATGAGCAAGGTGGCGCGCCAGGTCATGAATACGGCCGTGGAAACTGCGGTGTCGCAGGTCACCGGGCGCGGTGCGGCCCGAGCGCCGGTCAAGCGCCGGCCGGCGGGTGGGAAAGCGCGGTGAGGGTTTCGGCCAACGGCCTGGGCATCGAGATCGACGACCAGGGCCTGCCCGAAGGCGAGCCGCTGCTGCTCATCATGGGCCTGGGCATGCAACTCACCGGCTGGCCCGACGAACTGGTGCAGCTGCTGGTGTCGCGCGGTTTTCGCGTCGTGCGCATGGACAACCGCGACACCGGATTGAGCCAGGGTTTCGACCACCTGGGCGTGCCGCACATGCTGCCGGTGATGCTGCGCTATGCGCTGCATCGGCCGGTGCCGGCGCCCTACGGCATCGCCGACATGGCGGCCGACGCTTTGGGTGTGCTCGACGCGTTGGGCATCGCGCGCGCCCATGTCTGCGGCGCTTCGATGGGCGGCATGATCGCGCAGCATCTGGCGGCACGGCACCCGCAGCGGCTGAAGAGCCTGACGCTGATGATGACCACCAGCGGTGCGCGCCACCTGCCGCAGCCTGCGCTGAAGGTGCGGCGGGCCCTGCTGAGCCGCCCCGATGGCCGCGACCCGGCCGCGGTGGTGGCGCACCTGCAGCGCGTGCTCACGCTGATCGGCAGCCCGGCGTACCCCGCCGACCCCGAACGACTGCGGGCCCGGCTGCAGGCCACCGTGCAGCGCGCCTGGCGCCCCGCCGGCACGGCACGGCAGATCGTGGCCGTGGTGGCCGACGGCGACCGCTCGCCGCTGCTGCCGCTGGTCCAGGCGCCCACCCGCGTCATCCATGGCGAGGCCGACCCCCTGGTACGGCCGAAAGCCGGGCACGACCTGGTGGCCAGGATACCGGGTGCCGTGGCCGACTTCATTCCCGGCATGGGCCACGACTTGCCGCTGCAGCTGCTGCCGCGCTTCGCCGAAGGCATTGCCGAAAACGCCCGCCGGGCCTGACGGACCGCGGCCATCGGCGGCGCTGCCGGGTGCGGCCTTCGAGGGCGCTCAGAGCCCGAGCAACTGCGCCAGCTGGCCCGTCGGCAGACCGCCCGACTGTTTGCCGTAAGGACCTTCGGCGCCGGCGCGGTAGATCAGGTGCGGCACGCTCTGGCCGTCGAGCTTCGTCCACAGCGCCGTATTGGCCTTGATCTTGTCGAGCAGGTCAGCGTCGGCCGCACCCGACACGGCCAGGCCGCCCGCGCCACCGGCGAGCAGCGATTCGTGCTGGTCCATCAGCTTCGCGGGATCGGGCGCTGCCAGCAGCAGCGCGCCCTGCGGGCCCGATACCGGGCGGATGAAGGCCACCGGCATCCAGACCATGCGGATGCGGTCGTGCAGCGGCTTGCTGGCCAGCCACAGCGTGGCGCAATGCGGGCACTGCGGGTCGAAAAAGACGAGCACGCTGCGCGCCGCCATCGGCTGTCCGACCGTGAAGCCGGCGCCACGGCTGGCCGCCTCGTAGTTCTGGCGTGCCGGGTCGGCCGCAGCGGCAACCGGAGCTGCGCCGGGCGCGGTGGGCGTGGTGGGCGCGGTGGCCTTCGCCGGGTCGGGCTTCTCGACGTCCTTCGAACAGCCAGCCAGCGCCGCCAGCAAGGCACCGCCTGCGCCCAGCACGAGGGGCCGGCGCGACAAGTGCCGGGGGGAAGCGGCCGAGGCGTGCCGGGGCAGGGCGGCGGAGCCGTCGGCGTGGGTCGGTGCATCGGTCGTTGCAGCAGCGGTCGGCAATAAGGGGTTGAGTGGGTTCATCAGCCCAGTTTACCGGCGCGCCTGACCGCGGCTTCGGCCGCGGTGCGAGCAACCCCGCTGCGTGGCGATGGATTCGCAGCCCGCGCTCCACTGCGGCGGCGCCCGCAGGGGGCACTGCACGGCCGCTCCGACGTTTCCACATCCACTTCAGCGGCGGGCGGGGTGCTCAATGGTGGTGGGCATGGTGCGAGTCCGGCACATGCGGGTGCGCGTGGCGCAGGGCGGGGTGGTGGTGCGGGTGGCTGTGCCGGCCGGCGGGCACGGGGCCCTGTGCATCGCCATGCGCATGGTCGTGGTGTCCGTCGTCGTGGCGGTGCGCATGTTCGTGCACCAGGTCCTGGTGCTCGTGTTCGTGGCCATGCGACTCGGCCAGGTGCAGCAGCACGCCAGCCAGCATGAGGGCGCCGCCCACCGCCATCAGCCAGCCAGGCGCGCGGTCGCCCAGCGGCACGGCGAGCGCGGCACCGACGAAGGGCGCGAAGGCAAAGACCGAGCCCGTGCGGGCAGCACCGAACGCGCGCTGCGCGAGCAGGTAGAAACGCAGGCTCAGTCCGTAACCCGTGGCGCCGACAACGGCCAGGCCGAGCGCCGCCGAAGCGCCAGGCAGCGGCTCACCGGCCAGCCAGGCCAGCAGCGCGGTCGTTCCCGCGCCGAGCGCGGCCTTGGCCAGCACCACCTGGCCGGGGTCGCGCTCGGCCAGCGCGCGCGACAACGTGTTGTCCATGCCCCAGGCTGCCGTGGCCAGCAGCACGGCCAGCAACCCCAGCCAGCGGCCCTCGCCGCCGCGCCCCTGGTCCAGCACCAGCAGCGCGCCGCCGGCCAGCAACAGCCCCATTGCGGCCCAGACGCGGCGGTCCATCGTCTCGTGGTACAGCCACCAGGCCAGCACCGCGGTGAACAGCGCTTCCATCGTCAGCATCAGCGAAGCCCCAGTGCCACTGGTGTGCTGCAGGCCCCAGGCCAGCGCCACCGGCCCCAGCACGGCACCGAAGCCGGCCATGGCCAGCAGCCTGGGCAGGTCGCCGCGGCGCAGGCTGGCTTCCCGCTGCACCGGATGGCGCGAAACGGCGCCCACCAGCGCGGCCCCCGCATACAGCCAGGCCGCGGTGGTGAAGGCGCCGATGCCAGCGCCGAAGCGCTGCACCAGGGGCGTGCTGATGCCGAACAGCACCGCGGCCAGCAAGGCGAGCAGCCCGCCACGCAGGGCCGGAAGAGGGAGTCGGGTCGGATTCATGTCTTGAACGTGGAAGGCTGCGCCGCCGCTGCGCCACCGGGCCGGCGCTCGCCAGGCCGGCCGCGCCGGGGCAGCGCGCCGGCCCGTCTGCGATGATGCCTGCACACGCGGCGGGTGGGCCTTTGCTTGCGTCTGAACGCGACGAAAGGAAAGCTCTCCCCATGGAATCACTGGACCTGCTGCCTACCCCCTGCCTGGTGCTCGACCGGCCGCGCATGCTGCGCAATATCCAGCGCATGCACGACCGCGCCGAGGCGCTGGGCGTGATGCTGCGGCCACACCTGAAAACGCCCAAGAGCATCGACATTGCCCGCCTGCTGTTGCAGCGGCAGGCGCGCGGCATCACGGTTTCCACTTTGCTGGAGGCCGAATATTTCAGCCGGCACGGCCTGCACGACCAGTTCTATGCCGTGCCGCTGGCGCCGGACAAGGTGCCGCGCATCGCGGCACTGTTGCGCCAAGGCACCGACTTGATCTGCGCCACGCACGATCTGGAGGCCGTGGCGGCCATCGAACGGCAGGCGCGTGAACAAGGCATCGTGCTGCCGCTCGTCATCGACGTCGACGTCGACCGCCACCGCTCGGGCGTGCAGGCCGGCGACCCCGAATTCCTGGCCATCGCGCGCGCCATCCACGCGTCGCCGCACCTGCAGCTGCGCGGCATCATGATCTACGCCGGTGCGTCTTATGAAGCCTCAGACACGGAAGCCATCGCCGATCTCGCCGAGCACATCCGGCAAGGCGGCCTGCAGGCGCAGGCGCTGCTGCAGTCACACGGCCTGCCGTGCCCGATGGTGAGTTATGGCTCCAGCCCGGGCACTTTCTTCGCGCGTTCGATGCAGGGCATCACCGAAAGCCGCGCCGGCGTCTATCCGTTCCAGGACCTGTTCCAGGCTGGCCTGGGCGCGTGCCGCATCGAAGACGTGGCGCTGAGCGTGCTGGCCACCGTGACCGGCCGGCAGCCGGCGCAGAACCGCTTCATCATCGACGCCGGTGGACTGGCGCTGTCGAAGGACCGCTCGACGCAAGGGACGGCCTACGACGCCGGGTATGGCCTGGTCTGCGATGTCGAGGGGTCGCTCATCCCCGATCTGTTCGTCTCGTCGGCCAGCCAGGAAGTGGCGCTCGTAACCTCGCGTTCGGGAGCGTCGATCGACATGGCGCGTTTCCCCGTGGGCCACAAGCTGCGCATCCTGCCCAACCACGCCTGTTTCACTGCCGCCGCGCACGGTGAATATCACGTCGTCGACGGCGGCACGCAGGTGATGGCGCATTGGCCGCGCATCAACGGCTGGTGAGGCCTGACCAGGTCATGCGGGCCGCGTGCGGCCACCCGCCACGCTACCGCCCCGGTGCCGCGCCAGGGCAGCGGCCGTCCGGTCCCAGCCCCATCCAGCGCCGCAGCCACTCGCGTTCGCGGCCAGCGGCGTGCCGCGCCGCGATCTTCTCCTCGGGGCTCTGGTCGGCGCGGAAGTCGAAGGCGCGCCGCGCCAGCGGGTACATCTGCAGTTCCACCGGCACGCCGCGTTCCCACAGCACGTAGAAGGCGCGGCCGTTGACGTGGCGGCGCAGTTCCAGGTCGGCGTCGCCGATCAGCATCAGCACCGGAGAGCGTATCTGCCGCACCTCGGGCGCCACCGAAAACAACTGCTGCGGCTCGGGCGCATTGGGGTTCTGGAAGTGGCCGTAGTAGGCCACGATGGGGCCGACGTCGGCAGCCCGCTGGGCCGCCAGCCGGATGGCGAAAAACGGCCCGCGCGATTTGGCCACCACGCCCACGGGCTGGCGGCAGGCGTCGGGGTGGACGAGCAGCGCCGCCAGCGCGGCTTCGACGTCGTCCTCGCTTTCGGGCACGTGGCGGTCGGGCCAGCGCTCGATCATGTTGGCGGCCAACCAGTCGGGCGCCATGACCAGGAAGCCGTCGCGCGCCAGCCCGAGGATGTGTTCGCGGTCAACGTCCTCGTAGCCGCGCTTGGCGTGGATGTACAAGACCGGCGGCCACGGCCCGCTGCCAGCGGGCCGCGCGATCTCCACCGGCACCGCAAGGCTGCCGTGGCGCACGGTGGACTTCTCGATCGACTGCGCGCCGGCCACGCCGACCAGGGTGGCCAGCAGCAACGCCGGCAGCCGGCGCAGGGTGGTCTTCATTTCGCCCCTCCTTCATGGCCGGGCCGCCAGGCGAAGCGTCCCCGGCCGCGGAAGCACATTGTGGCAAGGACCACCGCCGCCGTGGCCGACAGGTGGCCGACGGCACAGGTGGCCGACAGCATTTGCGTGGATGCTCCGGCGTGCCTATATTGCCTGACTTCGCGGTGCGCCACGTGCCGGGAACAAAACCGCCAGGAGCTTGCTCACGATGTCCATCATCACCGCCGCCGCCACACAGAATTTCATCCACAAGGCCAGGCTGCCGAGCCTGCCGCGGTCCAGGCGGCTGCGCTCCGGTGGCGTCGAGGACCAGCCGCCGCTGCAACTGAAGTCCACCGAGGCGCAGACCCTGGTGGTGGGCAGCGGTCTCGTCATCGCTGCCCAGAAGGTGCCGGTGGCCACGCGCGAGGACCTCATCAACTGCACCCTCTTCGCCCAGCTCGTGGCCAGTGCCGAGGTCGGCGACATGAGTCTGGTCAACGAGTGGTACGCCGCCTACTTCCGGGCCCTCACCACGCTGGGTTGGGCGCAGAGCGATTCGCGATTCGAGGAGTACGACTTCAGCAGCGACGGCGCGGCGGCGCACGAAGCCGTGATCCCGGTGCTGACGGCGCTGCTCGGCCCGCAGGCAGCGGCGCTGGCGGTCGTGCAGGCGACGCTGGACGGGCTGCAGTCGATGAACGAGAACTCGCCCTGGATCACGCTCTTCGAGCAGCAGTCGCGCAGCGAGCATTCGGCCCACTTCCAGGTGGCCACGGCCGAGGTCGATGCCGACGGCCTGTTGCAGATCGCACTGGCCGCCTTCGACCTGAAGACGCGTGCCAAGCTCGTGCAGGTGCTGTTCTTCAAATACAACCGCAGCAGCACGCGGCTGCGCTACTCGGCAGGCAAGGCCACCATCTACGAGGCCGCGCTGGCCGGACAGCGCGAAGTGCTGGCGGCGCGGCTGGCGGCGTACCGGACCGCCTATGTCGGGCAGGTGAGGCTGCCTCCGCTGCCGGCGCTGCCAACCGCACCGTTGCCGCGTTCGCGGGCACGCGAGGCCGCGCGCCGCTGACACGCTCTGGTCCACACCGACCCGCGGCGATGAGGTCCGACGACGCGCCCGCGACCGCAGTCCTGAACGCTGTGCTCGAGCGGGTCGAATCGGTCGTGCTGTTCGTGGCCCACGTGGACCAGGCGGCGCGCTGGTATGCCCGCCTGTTCGGCGTGCCGGTGCAATACGAGAACCCGCGCTACGCCTTCATCCGCGCGCCCGGCGTGCTGGTCGGCTTTCATCCGGCCGACGCCAAATGCCCGGGCGGCATCGGCGGCACCACCGTCTACTGGGAGGTGGCCGACCTGGCCGAGGCCGTGGCGCTGCTGCTGTCGCACGGTGCGCGCTTGCATCGTGGACCGGCGCACACGGACCTGGGGGCGGGTGCGGCGATGCTCGTCGACCCCTTCGGCTGCACCATCGGCCTGAACCAGTCAACCGCGGCGTCGCTGCGGGCGATCCACGGCACCCCGGGTCTGCGGCCGGCCCGTGCCGCCGGCCACCGCCGCACGCAGGTGTTGCCACTGCTGCTTGCCGACGAGGCGGAGTTCCTGGCCGCAGCCCGTGCCAGCCGGCAGTTGCACGGGCCCTGGGTGAGCCCGCCGCTTACACCGCGGGCATTCCGCGACAAGTTGCAGCACCTGCATGGCCCGCAGTGCAGAGGTTACGCCGTGCGTCGCGTGGACTCGGATGCGCTGGCGGGCTGCGTGGAGATCACGCAGATCGTGCAGGGCGCGTTTCGCAGCGCGTACGTGGGCTATTACGCCTTCGCCGGCCATGAACGCCAGGGGCTCATGAAGGACGGGTTGCATTCCGTCGTGCGCCTGGCCTTCACGAAGCTCGGGCTGCACCGCCTGGAGGCCAATATGCAGCCCGGCAACACGGCCTCGGCGGCGCTGGCCCGCGCCTGCGGCTTCCAGCGCGAGGGCTACTCGCCGGGCTATCTGAAGATCCGCGGCTGCTGGCGCGACCACGAGCGCTGGGCTCGGGTGGCGCGCTGATCCTTTGCTGGCGCGACGCGCCACACCGGGGTGGCAGCGTGACCCGGCTGCACCGAACTTGCCACCGCACCGGCGGATCAGTCGCAGGACTTTCAGCAGCGCTGCCCCTTCCATGAAGTCCATGCAGCGGAACGCCTCTTTCGCGGTTTCGGCCTCGCCGCCGTGCCGCAGCGCTTTCGCCAGGAAGTGGACTGCCGGCGCGGCGCGGGCCTGTGTCGCGGCCTCGGCACGTGGCTGGGGCTGCCGACGGCATCGCTGAGACGGCCAGCGGCTGGCTATGCTGCCAGGTCCGCCATGGTTCGCCCGAAGTCACGGCCGTAGGCGGCGTGTCCACCTGCATCGGGGGTTCCCCACCCCGCATTCAGGGGGTCGACGACACGCCGTCCCGCGCAAATCGATTGTTCGCAATTGCCTTGTCGGTCAGTCTCACTTACGCTTGCATACATATCTTAAGAACCGCGAAAGGGATCGCATGGGGGG
>JAABPT010000308.1 GCA_011391855.1 Burkholderiales bacterium | reverse complement strand
CGCGCTTTGCCGAACGCACCGGCCTGCCGCTGTCGGCAGTGCAGGCGCCACTGGCGCTGGCCGAAGGCCGCGGCCTGATCGAACGCGACGCGGCCGGCACCGTGGTTCGGCCCACGCCGCGTGGGTTCGACTTTCTTTCCGACCTGCAGGCGCTCTTCCTGCCGCCGCCCGCCAAGGACCGCAGCTAGCCGGTGCCGGCGGACGCTTTCGCGTCGCAAATCGCCCGTTGGCGCCGCAAAGGGCGCTGCTAGACTCGGTCGAGACTCCACTCCCCACATGCGCGTGACCCGGCCCAGGCGCCCCTTGGAAAAGACCTCGCAGAGCACGGCACCGCAGGCCGGAGGGCTGAGGCTGGAGCAGGCGCTGCAATTGTTGGCCCAGGCCGGGCGCGAGCCGCCCGCCGGCGAGCGCGACAGTGCGGCGTGGCTGCAGGAACTGATCGACGCCCTGGTGGACCTGTCCAGCCGTGACGCCCTCACCGGCCTGGCCAACCGGCGCGCCTTCGAACTGGCGCTGGCCCGCGAGGTCGACCGCGTGGCGCGCAGCGGCGAACCGGCATTGCTGCTGGTGCTGGACATCGACCACTTCAAGCGTGTCAACGACACCTGGGGCCATGCCGCAGGCGACCAGGTGCTGAAGGCGGTGGCCACCGCGCTGCTGGACAGCGTGCGGCCCATGGACCTGGTGGCACGCGTGGGCGGCGAAGAATTCGCCATCATCCTGCCCAGTTGCGCCACCAGCTTCGGCGAAACGGTGGCCGAGCGCGTGCGTCGGCGCATCGAGCGCATGCCGGTGGCCATCGGCCCCAGCCAGCAGATCATGGTCACGCTCAGCATCGGCGGCGCCTTCGCGCCGCAGTGGGTGCGGTCCACGCCGGCGCTGTGGCAGGAGCGCGCCGACCAGCAGCTCTACCGGGCCAAGGTCCAGGGCCGCAACCTCGTGCGGCTCGAAGCCACCGCCGTCTCGGTGGTCAGCAATGAAGAGAAGCGTCTGCTCTTCGAGACCTTCCAGTTCCAGGATCACGAATGACGCCGTCAACGCTGCCGCCCGCTTCCGCCAAGATCATCGCCGTGACCAGCGGCAAGGGTGGCGTGGGCAAGACCTTCGTCTCGGCCAACCTGGCCGCCGCGCTGGCACGCACCGGCCGCCGCGTGCTGGTGCTCGACGCCGACCTTGGCCTGGCCAACCTGGACGTGGTGCTGAACCTCTACCCCAAGGTCACGCTGCACGACGTCTTCACGGGCAAGAGTTCGCTGCGCGAAGCCATCCTGCCGGCGCCGGGCGGTTTTTCGGTGCTGCTGGCCGGTTCCGGCATGGTGGAATATTCGCGCATGACGCCCGAAGTGCGCGACCAGCTGCAGCAGGTGGTGCACGAGGTCACGCCGATGTTCGACCACGTGCTGCTGGACACCGGTGCCGGCATCTCCGACGTCGTGCTCTACACCGTTTCGCTGGCTGGCGAGGTGCTGGTGGTGGTGACGCCCGAGCCCACCTCGCTGACCGACGCCTACGCCACCATCAAGGTGTTGGCCGCCGGCCAGGGGCGCCGGCACGTGAGTCTGCTCGTCAACCAGACGCGCCGCCCCGGCGAAGGCCGCACCGTGCGCCAGCAGTTGCAGCAGGTGGTGGACCGCTATGTCAACCCGGGGCTGGAAAGCCCGGTGCGGCTGGAATTGCTGGGCGAGGTGCCGGCCGACCCGGCGGTGCGCGAAGCCGTGCAGCGCCGCGAACTGTTGTTCGACGCCCTGCCCGGTGTGCCGGCCTCGGTGGCGCTGGCGGCCATTGCAGGCCGCATGACGGCAGTTTGATCCCGGCGGGCCGAACCCCATGACGGCAGGCGAAGCCACCACGCCCTTCACGCGCCTGGGCGGCGAAGTTGGCGTGCGTGCGCTGGTCGATCGCTTCTACGACCTGATGGACCTGGAGCCCGCCTATGCCGGCATCCGGGCGATGCATCCCAGCACGCTGGAAGGTTCCCGCGAGAAACTGTTCTGGTTTCTCTGCGGGTGGCTCGGCGGACCCGACCTCTACGTGCAGCGCCACGGCCACCCGCGCCTGCGCGCGCGCCATCTGCCCTATGCCATAGGCATCAAGGAACGCGATCAATGGATGGCCTGCATGATCCAAGCCCTGCACGAGCAGCAGATCGACGATTCGCTGGCCGAGCGGCTGGCCGAGTCGTTCTTCGGCACCGCCGACTGGATGCGCAACCGCTGAACTGCCGCCCGGGCGCGAGGCGGGCCGCCTGATCAGCCACGAAGCAGCACGATCAGCGCGCCCGCGCCACCTTCAGAAGCCCGTGCCTGCGTGAAGGCAATGACGCCGGCATGCTGGCCGAGCCAGCGCCGCACACGCATTTTCAGCACCGGCTCGCGGCCCGGCGAGCCCAGGCCCTTGCCGTGCACCACGCGCAGGCAGCGCCAGCCGCGCCGGGCCGCGTCGCGCATGAAGCCCGCGAGCTGTTCGCGCGCTTCTTCACGGCGCAGGCCGTGCAGGTCGATCTGGCCCTGGATCGACCAGTGGCCCCGGCGCAGGCGCGTCACCACGTCCAGGCCCACGCCTTCGCGCCGAAAGCTCAGGCCGTCGTCGGTGAGCAGCAGCGAATCGATGTCGACCTCGTCGGAGATCGCTTCGCGCAGGGCGGCCTGCTCGTCCAGTTGGCGTTGCAGCGGTTCGGGCGCCGGCCGCGGCAGGGCATGCGAGGTGCGGCCGTGGCAGCGCAGCCGTGTCACCGGGCCCACGGTTTCGGCGAACTGCCGCCGTCCGCGCTCGACGGCCGCCAGTGCGGCACGGTCCTGCGCGGCGCGCTCGGACGCGATGCGTTCGCGTTCGCGCATCACGGTGCGCAGCGTGTGCAGGTCGGCCAGCGCACGCAGCTTCACAACAGCCCCCGCTCGGCCATCGAGACCACATGCCCCTGGCCCACCACCAGATGGTCGAGCACGCGCACGTCCACCAGCTGCAGCGCGGCCTTCAGCGTCTGCGTCAGGAATTCGTCGGCGCGCGAGGGTTCTGCCACGCCCGAGGGGTGGTTGTGCGCGAACACCACCGCCCCGGCGTTGAGCGCCAGCGCGCGCTTGACGACCTCGCGCGGGTAGACGCTGGTCTGCGTGAGCGTGCCGCGGAACATGTCCTCCACCACCAGCAGCCGGTGCTGGGCGTCGAGAAACATCACCACGAAGACCTCGTGCTGCTGCCCGCGCAG